>DATGIY010000066.1:0-9598 GCA_035295475.1 Terriglobales bacterium | reverse complement strand
GCCGCCTTGGCCAGCAGCAAGTTGGCGACATTAGCACAGGCGATCAGCAGCACCAGGCAGCAAGCGGCCAGCAGAATGGTCAGGCTGCGCCCGTATTCCTCCTTCATCTCCATCACGCCCGCGCCTGCCGGCACCACCTGCACAGTCTCCTGCGGGAGTTGGCGCTTGACTTCGGGCATCCACTCCGCTGGATACCCGGCATCCGTCAGCATCCATTGCCGCAAGATCGCGGTCAGGCGTGGCGAGATTCCTGCAGTGGTGGCGCCCGGCCGCAACCGCCCAATCACTCGCAGCCACGCCGAAATGGATTGATGGAGCAGAGAACCGTCGCCGCGGATCAGCGGCTCCTGTTGCAGCGGAACCCACATATCGGGCGGATCTCCGCGCAAGGTCTCGCCAAAAAAACCCGGCGGTGCGATGCCCACCACGGTGACCGGATGTCCCTCCAAAAAATACGTTGAACCCACAACCGACGGATCGCCGCCGTAAGTTTGCTGCCACGCGTGGTAGCTGATCACCGCCACCGGCGGCGCGGAGGGCTGATCATCAATTTCCGAAAACAGCCGTCCTCCCAAGGCATGCAGGCCGAACGTCGAGAAGTAACTTCCTGTCACATACTCAGTGACAAGGGGCTTGGCGATGTGCTCGGACTGGCGGCGCACGCTCATCGCGCCCGGGGCTGACTGAAAGGCGGTGAGCTGCTCGAATTCCGGCAGGTTCTGCTTGATCCGCTCATACAAAGGGAAGGAGAACATGCCCCACGGGGTTTGCGGACCGCCTTCCACACAGCATTCGTTGCCCTCGCCGATGCGATAAAGCCTGCCGGGATCAGCCACCGGCAACGAGCGCAGCATGACCGTGTGGATGATGGAGAACATGGCGGTGGTGCCGCCGATGCCCAGGGCCAGAGTGAGTACGGCAGCGGCCGTGAATACGGGAGCGTACCGGAACTGCCGCAACGCGTAGCGCAGGTTGCTAAGAAAGTTCTGCATCGTCATCCCCATTCCTTTTACGCGCACCGCAAGGCACGAGTTCCATGTTCCCCTTCGGGGTGTTTGGACGGGTGACGAATTGAAAGGTCACCCGTCCTACCCACTGATTGGTGAGCAGCCGGCAAACGATTTGGGAACCGGGAAGTGAGTGGAGGTTGGGGAGGACTTATCCGGGAGGCCAACGCAGGCTGCGCCCGCCCAGCAAGTGCAGGTGGAGGTGAAAGACGGACTGACCGGCGCGCGGACCTACGTTGAACACCGTGCGGTAGCCATCCTCGATGCCGCGCTGGCGCGCAATCTGCGCCGCCGCCAGCTGCAGGTAGCCAATGATTTCCGCGTCCTCGGGTTGAGCTTCCTTCAGCCCGACAATGTGCTTCTTGGGAATGATTAACACGTGGGTCGGAGCTTGCGGATTGATGTCCTCGAAAACGAAGACATGCTCGTCTTCGTAGACTTTCTTCGCAGGCGCTTCCCCGCGAATAATGCGGCAGAAAATGCAGTCGGGCATAGGCAGTGGCCAGTTGTCAGTAGCCAGTGCTCAGTGTAAATGCTAAGGGCCCGCTTCGGGGCGGGTTGAGCAGGAACTGACCGGTGCGATTAAGGGTTGATCAGCCGAAGTGGTAGCGCGCCAGGTCCGGTGGCGCCTCCGCCCGTGCCGCCCCCTCCAGCCGGGCAAGAGTTCAGCTGCAGGAACTTGGCATCGATTCCTTTATTGGAGGGGTTTCCAACGTCAGTTACAAAGATCTGGGCATATCCGGCAATCGGGAAATCTCCTCTGCCGTTTTTTGGTCCTGGTCCGTTGCAGTCGTCCCAGAGAGCGATCGTCATTACCGCGGGACTAGAAGGGCCGGTGACCCCATCGTGCAGGTAGTCATTGGGTCCCTGCCACGTCCAATCCCCACAGTTGACAGTTGGGTCGCTGGGACAGGGATTGCAGTTGCCGCCTTCGTCGGGGCAAATTACGTCCTGCATCGCTGGAAGAACTCCACCCGTCGTCGCCCCGGGTTTAGCCGTCAACATTTTCTGACAGGCGTTGACGATTCCGCTGCAACTCTCTATCTGATCGCGAATGGTAGCAGCCGATTGGCCCACCAAACCCCACTGACTCGAGGGACTCAAGCCGCCGTTAGTCCACAGTTTGAGAGCCGTGCCCACAGGCAAAGTGCTGCCGGAGCAGCTCCCCCCCTGGAGAGCGGATGCGGTAATCCAAAATGGGCGCAGGCAGCTGGAAGCAGAAGCGGAGGTGTCCGCTTCGGCGGTGGCTTGCGCGCGCACCGGCACATTAGCAAAGCGGCCGAGCACTTTGATGAAGTACGTAGGAATGCTCTTCTGCACAACCACTGTGACGCGATTCGCGGCCGGAAAGGTAATGGTCAGGTCGGAAGTGGTGAGGGAATTGCCCAGAATCTGATTTTGCGTGGCCGTATCCTGCGCCATCTTGGTGGCCACTTGGGTGACATCGCCGCCATAAGCGCTGTTGACCAGATTGCTGCTGGGATAAACCAGGTAGGCATAAGCGCCGGCCAAAGCGGCGGCGTCGGCGGCGTGCTGGGCGGAAGTGCGGGCCGTATACAAAACTCCCATATCGATGGCTAGCCCAAGCACCGCGATGATGGCTACCATTGACACCGCGGTCGTGACCAGCACCGTACCTTTTTCCCGTTTTTTCGTCCTGTTGTTCATGGCCAGTCAGCCTCAGTAATTGTTGAGCATGGTCGCCGAGCCCCGCAATGTCACCGTGGCCGGTGCTACTCCGAAAGAGGAAATTTTGGACAGAAGGAAGAACTTGTAGGGACAGGTAACCGTCACCTGCGTAGTCTGCAGGGTAGCTTTGCCGGAGCTCTGCACCGGATCGTCGATCTGGAAAGTGTTATTCGTGACCGTCACGTTTGTGGCCTGGTTCCAGGAATTGCATTGTCCGAACGTGAACGTGGAAGTTGGCAGGATGCCGTTATTGCTCATGTAATCGTTGACGGCCTTCTGAATGACGGCGTTGCGGTTGGTAGCCGTGCCTACAACCTGTATGGCGGCTATGCGAGCACCTTCGCGCGCGGCATTGTTGACCACCTGGTGAACATGCACCATCGATCCGCCGTCAGCCGCTCCGAATACCAGCAGAAGCAGGAGGGGCAAGACCACCGCCAGTTCCACGATCTGCGAGCCGCGTTGTTTCCGTCGCCGTGTCATTTCAGTTGTTCTCGCTGCGCATGGAGGAGCAGGTGCTGAGGTTCATGGTGTAATTCAGAACCGGAATCGTGATCTTCTTGCGGATACCAACCACCACCTGGCCTTGGGACAAGCTTATGGTTCCGCCCGCGCCCGTGACGGTGTACGACTCCGCCGCCGGAGCCGGGGTCACGCCCACATAGATATCCTCGGCGGCTGTTTTGCTGAGAAAAGTGGCGTCCGTGCTGCAACTGGTCAGCGCAGGAGGAGCGGTGCTGCCGGTCACATACTTGTTGCAACTCTGATTGCCACCGAAGACGCCGGTTCGCAGATAAGTGCAGGTTTGTTGCGCGATTTGGGCCGGGGTCGGCAGGCCATACGAGCCAGTCGCGATCGGAGCAGAGCCATAGCGCGCTCCCTCCCGGGCTGCATCCACTGTGCTCTGGTACGAGCTCATGAGCAGGCCGAAACCGAAGATTCCAAAAATCAAAAGAAACAGTATCGGAAGGGTAAAAGCGGCTTCGGCAATGGCAGCGCCGCGCTGACCTGAACTTCGGAGCCGCAGGGGCAAGCAGGCTGGGTTCCGGCTACTGGTAAAGCGCACTAATTTCCCCCGCCTTTCTAGCTGCCTTATCGCTAAATTGCCGAAAAACAAGTCCTGCCGCAGACCGTCAGGCCCGGGGGTGGCCTGGAAAAGCCCGTATCGCATTAACTTTACGGGGCTCCCGGCGGGGAAGAAACAGCACCGAAGTGCTACTAACGTACTGGTTACCTTCGTCTGAAGGCCTAGTCCAAGCGGACGAGAAAGACGGCCCCTTCCGCCGTGTGGGTATCGCGCGCCACCTCTTCGGCGCGCTGCTTGTCATCTTGCAGGACCCGTACTCGTACCCACCAGTTCCCGGTGGGGCTGGGGAATTCCTGCACCCGGGCAGTGTGGTAGCGGCGGGCGAGGTGGTCGCGCAACTCAGTGGCTGCGTTCTGGTTATCAAAGCCGCCGATCTGCACGGCCCAGCGGCCCCCCTGGTGGATAGGCAAGGGTGTCTGCAATACCTCCACTCGCACCATGGCCGTGCCTGGACGCCAGACGTCTACCGCTTTGGCAGCCCCGAGAGAAAGATCGATGATCCGTCCCGGAATGAAGGGGCCACGGTCGGTGATGCGCACGGTTGTGGAGTGACCGGTCTTCAGGTTGGTGACCCGCACTACTGACCCTAAGGGCAAGGTCCTATGGGCGGCGGTGAAGGCGTTCATATTGTAAATCTCGCCATCCGAGGACCTTCGGTTGTGGTAGGGTGGCCCATACCAGCTGGCAATGCCGGTTTCCACCAAAAGCGGCTTAGCCGCCGCTGGTGGCGCTTCTGGTGGGGGAATGCGAGGCGCGGGAGAGGTGGAGGGAACGGAAGGAACCGTGTCCGATATGCTTGGTGGTGGCGGCACGCTGACGCGCTGAGCTTTGTGGCTGCAGCCGCTAAGGAGCAGAGCGGACAGCAGGAAGAGCAGAACGAAGCTACTTTTTGCCATCAGCGCCGCCGGTCCATGTAGTCGGCGAACTGGCTGAGCTTCTGGGCGGCGCTCCGCAGCGCCTGGGTGGAGTGGCTGCGGATAGCCGGAACCACCTCGTCGTTGAGGTAGGAAATGATTTTCTCCGCGTCTTCCTGCAAGCCTTTGTCCTGGAGAGAGCGCCCGATCTTCTCGCCTGTAGCCTCTACTTTCTTTCCCGCTCCGCTGAAGGCCCGTTCGACGCGGGTTTTGAGATCGGCCGTTTTGCGACGTTGTGAAGACAAGTTCCACCACGCTAGCTACTTAGAGATTGCCAGAGAGCCCAATTATGGCCATCCCGAGGGATGGGGTCAATTCCGGATTGGGCTTTGTACCTGGTAAGAAACGGGGTAGATCCGCGGCAAACCTTCCCGGCGCAGATTACCTCTGAGTAAGGGAACTTCGGCACGTGGATTGCTGTCATTAATGGGGATGGGTAACGGGGAAGTATGCGCGCCTGGCTAATGGTGGCGTTGCTGGCGGGATCGAGCCTGGGAGCAGGGGCCCAGACCACGTCAATTCGAGCCCCGGAGCTGCCGTCCGCGCCAACACCGGGCAGCAGGACTGCTCTGTCCAGCGCTGCAGTTCCCGCTGATCCTCCCGCTGTCGTGCCCGTGAAATCACCCTCCTACACGCCGCTAACGGCGCACCAGAAATTTCACATCTTTGTGGAGCAGACCTATTCCGTGTACACATTTGCGAACACCGCTTTCGATGCCGGCTGGGCGCAAATGACGGATGACTGGCCAGCCTATGGGCAAGGCGCAGAAGGTTATGGCAAACGCTATGGCGCTTTGTTAGCTAACCATGAAGCTGGCAGTTTCTTCGAGAACTTTTTGTTTCCCACGGTACTACACCAGGATCCAAGATATTTCCGCCGGGGAGGAGGGCACTCTGTTTTCCAGCGGGTATCGTATGCCGCGAGCCGCGTGCTGGTGACGCATGCCGACGACGGGCACAACACGTTTAACAGTTCGTTGCTGCTGGGCATGCTGTTCGTGGATAGCCTGACTAATGCGTATTATCCCCAGACGCAGCGTGGGCTGGGTGACACGATGAGCCGCTTTGGGGGCGGGCTCCTCAGCAGCGCCGAAACCAACTTGCTGCGCGAATTTGGACCCGACATGATGCGCATCTTTCATCGCCATGAACCGGAGAAGCTGAAGCGGCTGGAAGAACTGGAAAAGAAGGTGCCGCTGGCCAACAAATTGTCGCCTCCGGCCGATGGCACAGTTCAGTCGCCGGCTACGCCGAGCGGTTCGGTAGCTCCACCGGCTAGCTTGCCCGCGCCAGCGGCAGGGCGCGGCAGCGAAGGCTCAACCACCTCCGGGCCCTCTCCCTCTCGCCGACCCAATAACTAGCGGCCCGGCTGCTGCACGCTACGCTGCCACTCTTAGGTCCCCAATTCGCGTTTCAGTCACCCCTCCGCCCCGAATGCGCCGACGGGAAAGGCGAGTAACAAACTGTTGCCAGCGATCAGCTATTTTCTGTATTTTCGCCAGCAAGCCTGAGTATGAAATCGAAGCACAAGCCCAAGCCAAGGGTTGCGGTAACGAAGATGTTTCTAGAAGCGCCCGCACGTCAGGCTTTTCGTCGAGGCCTTCTCTCCTGGTACGAGCGCCACCGGCGTGATTTGCCCTGGCGCCGCAGCCGCGATCCTTACCGCATTTGGGTATCGGAGGTCATGCTGCAGCAGACGCGGGTCAGCGCCGTGCTCGATTACTACGAACGCTTTCTGCGGCAGTTCCCCGACATGCAGGCTTTGGCCGCGGCGCCACCTGATGCCGTGCTGGCCGCGTGGAGCGGTCTCGGATATTACCGGCGGGCGCGCGCCCTGCATGCCGCGGCGCGATTACTGGTCGCGGAACGCGGGGGAGCGATGCCGCGCAGCGCCGCTGAATTGCGGGAACTGCCGGGCTTTGGACCCTACACGGCGGCAGCGGTGGCCAGCATTGCCTTTTCGGAACCCGTCGCCGTGGTGGATGGCAATGTGGAGCGCGTGCTGGCCCGGTTACTCGGCTGGCGCAAGCTCAACCGCGATGCTGCTTGGAAGGCGGCGCAGGATTTGCTCGCTCCCCGCCGGCCGGGCGACTTCAACCAGGCCATAATGGAGTTGGGAGCGACGGTGTGCCTGCCGGGCCGGCCGCAGTGCGATCTTTGTCCCGTGTTCCGCTTATGCAAAACGCGCGGCTCCGGGCCGCAAAAACCCCGGGAGCGGCGTCAGCGGCGGCGTTTGCATTACCGTCTGGCGTGGCGCGATGGCGCAGTGTGGCTGGTGCAGCGCCCGCGGACCGCCTCCCTCATGGCGGGAATGTGGGAATTGCCGGAACTCCCCCTGAATGGGACCCAGCCGAAAATCTTGCTGGCACTGCGCCATTCCATAACGATTACGGATTTCGCCATTGAAGTCAGCCAGGGAGCGCCACCGGCAGATGCGCAGGGACGCTGGATCGCGAAGGAGCAGATGCACGAGCTCCCCATTACCGGGCTAACCAAAAAGATCCTGCGCCGCACTAATTTCATCTAAAGATTTATCGCCCGCAGTTCGCGCGGGAACTCAGTGCATAACTTCTTGAAGGAGGAACCATCGATGCCTGCTCTGAGCGCCGGCAAGGCCGCACCGGAATTCACTTTGGAGACAATGGCCGGCGGCAAACTCAGTCTCCGCGAGGCCCTAAGCCGCGGGCCGGTGCTGGCGGTATTTTTCAAGATTTCTTGCCCGGTTTGCCAATTCACGCTGCCTTACGTGGAGCGGCTCTATCAGGCTTATAAAGACAAGAAGGTCAGCATCATCGCTGTCTCCCAGAACAACAAGAGCGACACTGCCGCTTTCATGCGGGAACATAAGATCACTCTTCCCGTGCTGCTGGACGACATCAATTCATATCCCGCTTCCAATGCCTACGGCCTGACCAATGTACCCACCTTGTTCTGGATTGAGCGGGATGGGGAAATTGGCTTGAGCAGCGTGGGTTGGAACCGGGGGGAAATGGAACAAATCAATCGCTTGATCGCGGAAGTGGACCGGAGCCCGCAGGCGGCGATTTTCGCGCCAGGAGAAAACATTCCGGATTATCGCCCTGGTTGAAGCTCAAAGAACTGACCTGCGGTCGGCAGGAAAAGCTAATAAGGCCCGGCATCTGCCGGGCCTTTCTGTTGCTGGCGCAATGACTTCTGTAATGTTGGCCACGGTGGCTGGCCATGTTACGCTGCGGCCAGAGTTACTAAAGTCTGAACTGGCAGCATGGAACGCCTCTGCACTGGGGACGTGGAGGGAAAAGCGTGCGTGCCAGAGGTAACTTCGTCGCGTTTGGCATCAGCGGCCGGACCGTCCTATGGCACGCATCCCGATCATCCGCTTTGGCAACCTCGCCGATCAGGCGCGTCAGCTTAACCTGGCCAGCTATTTCCCTTCCATCGTTCTTCAGGGGCTGGTGCGGGGCGTGGACAACGTCCGGCACGATGTTTATCTCAGCCCGCGTTTTTGCGAAGAAGCGCGCGCTTACCTGTCCGCTCTGATCGCCCGCAACGGCAATGTCGCCGATCTGATTGTAGAGATGCCGCGTCCTTTTGAGCCGCGGAGCACTCTGCTGATGCGCTCGCGAGACGAGCGTCCCGGACCGCCACCTCCCAACGCGCGCGGAACGCCTGCGGAATTCAAGCGTTTGCTCACCGACCTGCTGGTGGAAGCCCTGAAAGCTGCCAAGCAGCAAAACAACGTTGCGGTGGATCTGCTCGCCCGCCTGGCCGTAATCAAGTTGCTGCGCTCCGAACTGACCTCGCAATTTGCTGCCGTGCTCGAGCGCTGTCGTACCCTGCTCAAGAATTGCGAAGGTTTGCGCCAGGAGCGTGCGGCCCACATTCGAGACCGGGTTTATGCCCTGCAAGTTTCCAAGAAGGCGGTGATGCGGCGTGCCGGTCAGGAAATCTTTGAAACCATGCGCGATGTGGAAAAGCAAACTCTGGTGCGCATGCGGCAATCGTTATTTGGCGAAGCCAGCGGCGGCAGCTATGAACTGTTTCTTAACCGCCTCATTTTTACCGAGGACGGCCGCGACGATTACCTGAACGCCGAGCATTACGTCATGCTGGGCAACTACGAGCATGATCCCGATCGCTTTCCCACCATGCACGAACTGGCGGGCGCGTTCCTGGTATCGCTGGACGTGGTCGGCGAGGCCAGTGATACCGACCGCGCCCTCGATGGCCTGCTGAATGCTCCCGAGAACGCCCAGGAACTGGTGGCGGGTGGGGCTCCCGACGATTCCTCGCCCCGGGGCAAGGCGCAGAAGGCTTTGCTGAACAGCTGGCTGGAGTTGCTGGAGGCGCAGAAGGTGATGGATTATGTGATCGCCTCCTATGAAGTTGTGCCCTTGCTCAACGAATATTCTCCCGCGATCAACGCGCAACAGCTGAAGAACGCCCTGGTGTCGCGCAAGGAGCGGAGCCGGGTGGAGCCCCTGATCGCCGAGCACCCCAAGCTTTCCGCCGCCAGCCTGCAGACAGCCATCCGGCGCATGGGCGAAATGCGGGGAGCGGACCGCACCCGCATTGCGGGACGATTCTTGAGCGATTTCATGCGCTACCACCGCGACCTGCGTCGCCTGGAAGCGCTCAATTCCGCGCTCGACAGCGTAAACGTAATCGGCAATGAAAAGCTGCGCGAGCTTTCTTCGCTCAACCGCCTGCTCTATGAATTTCTGGTGCGCGACGAACAGAAACCCAGCGAGGAAAAAGTCGTACATCACGTTATCATCAAGGCCGATGTGCGCGACTCCACGCGCATGACCCGCGCCCTGGGCGAGCGCGGCCTGAATCCGGCCTCTTATTTCAGCCTCAATTTTTATGATCCGGTGAACAAGTTGTTGCCCAAGTACGGCGCCAGCAAGGTATTTATCGAG
>DATGIY010000065.1:0-2470 GCA_035295475.1 Terriglobales bacterium | reverse complement strand
GGCGTCGGCGGCGTTGATAAACGGCTGAATCAATTCCATTTTCATATCAGGACCCCTGGGTGGCGCCTTTGGCGACCACGCAATCTTCACCCATCACATACTTGATGACTTCGTACAGCACCTCAGGCTTAACCGGCTTCTGCACGAAATGCCGCGCGCCGCGCTGCAGAGCGGCCACGATGTTTTCCTGATAGCCCACGGAAGAGACCATGACGATGCGCGCCTCCGGATGCTGGCGCACGATGCGTTCCGCGGCCTCAATGCCCTCCATCTGCGGCATGGTGATGTCCATGAGCACCAAGTCGGGGTGCACGCGGTCATATTCGGTGATCGCGGCCTGGCCGTCGCCGGCTTCGCCCGCTACCTGGCCGCCGAAAGTCTCGATCATGCGGCTCAGGTTCTTGCGCGCAAACACCGAGTCATCCACGATGAGATAACGAATCGGTTTCTGGTCCTTGCGGAGTACTCGCGCGAACTGCTCCATACTGCTCTCCTTCCAGGCCGCCCCGTTAAGAGGCAAGCTGCTAGCACTGCCTAATGTTGCTGTCCCGCATGCGCGCCCGCTGCCCGGCTCACGGGCTGCACTTCGTGCATGCACTGCGCCTGTAAAGTATTGGCCAACACGTCGAGAGCTACCACGCGAATCGCGTACCCGCGCTCGATGGCAGCGCGCGGCATGCCAAATACGGTGCAGGATTCCTTGCTTTGCGCAATGGTCATTCCTCCCGCCGCCTTCACCGCTCCCAGGCCCTCGGCACCGTCATCGCCCATGCCAGTCATGAGTACAGCGATGGCAGCAGGCCCAAATTCATCGGCCACGGCTCGAAACAGCACGTCGGCGGATGGCCGATGGCCGTTCACGCGGGGCTCATCGCTCAGAAAGGCGACGTCGCCGACGGGCATACGGCGCACCTTGATGTGGCGATTGCCGGGGCAAATCAGCACGCGCCCGGCCTGCAGCAGGTCGCCCGATTGCGCCTCTTTCACTTCCAGGGCGCAACACTCGTCCAGCCGGCGCGCGAACATATCGGTAAAGCCCTCCGGCATGTGCTGCACTACGACGATCGAGCCAGGAAAATCGCCCGGCAACTGCGAAAGCAGGTATTGCAGCGCGTTGGGGCCGCCGGTGGAAATGCCAATAGCGACCAGGCGCGTCGGCGAACGCCGCGGGCGGACTCGCGGCTTTTCCGCCCTTTGAAAGCTCAGGGGCAAGGGGCCGGGAAGGCGCGGCAATTCAATGTGCGCCGCCACCTTAATCTTGCTGATCAGTTCCTGAGCCACCTCCTGCATGTGCGCGGAGGCGTCAGTGGGCTTGGCCACAAAATCGAAAGCGCCCATGGCCAGGGCTTTGAAAGTGGCAGAAGCGCCTTGCGTGGTGTGCGAACTGACCACGATCACCGGCAGGTGATAGCGAGCAGTGATCTCGCGCAGGGCCTGCATGCCGTCCATGCCCGGCATTTCCAGATCCAGAGTCACTACCTGGGGCTTGAGTTCCTCAATCTTCTTGAGCGCGAAATTGCCATCAATGGCCGTGCCCACCACCTGAATGGAGCGGTCACTCTGCAGAATCTGTGGAATCAGCTTGCGCATGAGGGCCGAATCATCGACCACCAGTACCCGCACCGGATCGCTCATTGTCCACCTCCCGGCGCGGCTGCGGGCGAACTGGCAGCCACAAGTGGCGCTGGAGCCAATGGCGTTAGAGGCCGGCGGGAATGGTGTTCCACCACCGCCGCCAGGTTGAGCATGAGCACCACCGTGCCATCGCCCAGAATCGAGGCGCCGCTCACCAGGTCGCTGACGATCACCTGATCATCCAGCGGCTTGATGACCAGCTCCTCTTCCCCTACCAGGCTGTCTACGATGAGCCCGTAGCGGCGCTCACCCAGAGCGATGATCACCACAAAAATTCTCTTGCTGGGTTCGACCGCCGCGGGAGCTTTGCCCATGCGCACCAGGGTGAGCACCGTGTTACGGAGCTGCAGCACCTCGTGGTTGTCCACGCGATGAATGGCCGATTCCGAGGCGCGGCTGATTTCCACCACGGCATTGAGCGGTATGGCGTAGAGGCGATCCTGAATGCGCAGTAACAGGGACTTGATGATGGCCAAGGTCAGGGGCAACTTGAGCACGAAGGTGGTCCCCTGGCCGGGCCGCGACTCGATGGTGATGGTGCCTTTCAGGCGCTGCACGACGCTTTGCACCACATCCATGCCGACGCCGCGGCCGGAAATTTCCGTCACCTGCTCCGCCGTAGTGAAGCCGGGCTTGAAAATGAGCTCCCATATTTCCACCGGACTGAGGTGGCCGGCTTCCTCCGCGCTTACCAGCCCGCGTTCGACGGCTTTTTTCAGGATACGGGCGGGATCCATGCCGCGTCCGTCATCGCCCACTTCGACCACCACGTGGTTGCCCTGGTGATAGGCATTGAGGCGCACGGTGCCCTTGAGCGGCTTGCCGGCTTTCTGAC
>DATGIY010000064.1:0-2631 GCA_035295475.1 Terriglobales bacterium | reverse complement strand
TGGGCCGCGAGACTTATGGCGTGCCCATCACCCTGGTGCATGAAATCGGGCGCGTGCCGGAAATCACGGCCGTCCCCGACGCACCCGACTATCTGGAAGGCGTGATCAACCTGCGCGGCAAGATCGTGTCCATCATCGACTTGCGCCGGCGCTTCGGCGAAACTGCCGCCCCGCCCAACAACAAAAATCGCATTCTCGTTGCCGAGGTGAACGGCAAGCTGCTGGGTTTGATTGTGGACTCGGCTTCCGAAGTGCTCAAGATTCCGCGTTCCAATATCGAGGCCCCGCCCGCCCTGGTGCAGGAAGGCGGGCTGAATTGCGTGACCGGCGTAGGCAAGCTGCAGGGCCGCTTGATCATTCTGATCGACCTGGCGCGTCTGCTGCCCACCGCCGAAAACCAGCTCAGCGTGGCCGCGGACGCGTCCTCCACCCCGATTCACGAGACAGATTCCCACCTCGCCCAGCGGGCGCAAGCGGGAGGCAAATGAAACTCGACGAACCCATCAGCGCCCCGGCCACCGCGGGCACGCTCAGCGAAAACGAACTCAAACTCCTGCAGGTATTGGTGTACCAGGAATGCGGCCTTCATTTTGACGAACGCCGCAGCCACTTCCTGCAGGACCGCCTGCTGCGCCGCATGCGCGCCTGCCATTCGCCTTCTTTCTACAGTTATTACCGCCTGCTCACCAGCAATGATGGCAAGCGGGAAATGGCCGCCCTGGTGGAAAACCTGGCCATTCACGAGACCAGTTTTTTCCGCAATAAGGCGCAATGCGATCTGTTTCACAAACTGATCATGGATGAGCTTCTGCAGCGCAAGCAGGAGCGCCGCGACTGCAACATCCGGGTATGGAGCGCGGGCTGCTCTACCGGCCAGGAACCCTACACCATCGCCATGCTGGTGTGCGACGCGCTGGCTTACTACTACCTGCGCAATCCGCTGCCCTACGAGACGCCTACCCCCAAGCCCCTGATCATGCCTCCCTGGAAGGTCGAGGTGCTGGCCTCCGACATCAGCTATACCGCCTTACGCAATGCTCAGGAAGGCATCTACGCCGAGACCCAGATGGAGCCGGTGGATTTTGCCTATCGCCTGCGCTATTTCGACAAGATAGGCGACAAGTACGCGATCAAGAAAGGGGTCAAGGAACTGCTGCGCTTCGATTTTCATAACCTGAAAACCGAGTTCCTGCCGCAGCGCAACGACGTGATCTTCTGCCGCAACGTAATGATTTATTTCGACGAGGCGGAGCAGAAGCGCCTGGTGGACAAGTTCTACCGCTGCCTGAATCCGGACGGTTACCTGCTCATCGGCCACGCCGAAAGCCTGTTTGGGATCAGCGAAAAATTCCGCATGGTTCACCGCAACAACGGCACCGCCTATCAGCGGATCGAGGGCAAACAGTGAGCTATTTCTCCGAGGACCGGGTCGCGGAAATGCGCCAGCTGTTTTTTGAGAGCGCGCAGGAAATCCTGCAGGCCCTCAACGACGAGGCGCTGCGCCTGGAGCAGGCTCCCTCGGATGCGGAAATTCCCCGCAGTATCCGCCGCGGCGTTCACACTCTGAAGGGAGACTCCGCGGCCGTGGGCTTCCGCGAGCTCAGCCAGATTGCCCACGACTTGGAGGATGCGCTCACTCCCGAGGTCGCCGCCTCCACCCCGCCTGCAGAACTGGTGGAGCTGGTGTTGCACGCCGCCGACATGTTTGACGGCTTGCTTGCCGCCTATCGAGGCAGCCTGCCCCTGCCCAGCGTCGAACCGCTGCGGGCGCAAATTGCCAAGTTGCGTTCCGCCGGAACCGTCCCCAAGCCCGCGGGGCAAGCCTCCGCCGCTCCCGTCGTGTGGAGCGAGTACCAGCAGATAGCCATCCAGCGGGCCGTGCAATCGGGGGCCAGCGTGTACCGCATCGCCGCAGATCTGGATTCCAGCTGCCCCATGAAAGCCGCCGCCTGGCAGCTTTTCCACAACGTGCTGCAGCGCGCCGGCGAAGTGCTGGCGGTGCAGCCGGAAAATGCAGCCGCGGAAGACGTTTCCCACATGGAAGTGGTGATCAGTAGCGACAAACCGCGAGAGTGGATTGCGGGCCGCTGCCGCATTCCCACGGTTATCGCAGCCGCCAAAGTGACACCCTGGAAATTGCGCGCCCAGGCCGCAGAGCCTGAAGCGCCGGCGACGCCCACAGCGCACAGCACCGCGCCGGAAAACCTGCTGCGCGTGGATGCCGAGCGCCTGGACCAGGTGCTCAACCTGATCGGCGAACTCATCATCGGACGCTCCATGCTGCAGCAGGTCCTGGGCGAGTTCGGCCGGCGTTTCCCCAAGGACACGCTGCGCCACAAATTCGCCGATGCCATGGCCTTCCAGAGCCGCGTGCTCAATGAGCTGCAGCGCTCCGCCATGCAGGTGCGCATGGTTCCCGTGGAACAGCTTTTCCGCCGCTTTCCGCGGCTGGTGCGCGACGTGGCCAAGCACTGCGGCAAGGATGTGGCCCTGCTGCTCAGCGGTCAGGAAACAGAACTCGACAAGAGCATCCTGGACGCGATTGGAGAACCCATCGCTCACCTGGTGCGCAACGCCATCGATCATGGACTGGAAAGCGCGGAAGAGCGTCAGAAAGCCGGCAAGCCGCTC
>DATGIY010000063.1:0-8854 GCA_035295475.1 Terriglobales bacterium | reverse complement strand
ACTGAAACACGGGAATCAAGGCTTCTTCTACCGTGCGCGTCATGCTCACTTCATCGCCCAACGGGCGCTGCGCCGTCACACTCAGGGTGATGGGAACGATTTGCGCGTACAGGCCCTGATAGGGACCGGTGCGAATCTGGCCATAGGAACTCTGGATCGAGCCATCGGGATTGGTGGCAGGAGACAGCGTGTAGACCGGATAGGTCACGTTGGGATCATTGGTGGGCGCGAGCGTGTCTAGACTGGTGATGTCACTGGCCGTGGGCGCCTGGATGCTCTGGAACTTATTGGCCAGATCGGAGGTCATCTTTTCGATGGCGCCCTCGGCCGAGCGATAGGCCAGGCTGTTCTGCACGTCATGGCCGCCCACTTTGCCTTCGGTGTTGACCATCATCATCAGGCCAATGGCCACGCCGGAAAGCAGGACCAGAAGCAACAAGGATGCGATGAGCGTAAAGCCCAGCGCCTGCTTCCGCTTGTTCTTGCCCGTAACTGCCACGATTCGATCCCTTAAGTTCACAAACATGGTCTTTCCCTCATGCCTCGCATTACGTACTCCAACTCATTGGTAACGGTTCTGAAATGCCATATTGCGCGTGCTGACGGCGGTTTGCAGATCGAAACCCTGATAGCCGGTGGTGCCGCGCAACTGACCACGAATGGTCAGGTGCGTGATGTTCACATTGCGAATCAAGCCGGGGGAAACGCCAACCGAGAGGCCGCCATCGCCCGTATTGTTCAGAAGATTGCCGCTGGTATCGTAAGTGTCGTAGGTAAAATGCATGTCGGCGATGTTTTCTGCCAGGGGCACAGGCGTGTGTCCGCTGACCTGGCGCATCAGCCGGGGGACACCCGCGCCCGCTCCCAGAGGGTCGGGAAGGACGTTGATGTAGTAACTGATCAAGAGCAGCCGTACCGCGGTGGTTCCCGTACCCGCCACGATCTGTTTGGTATCGCCGCTGGTAGCGCCCGGCTGATTGATGCCCAGCGCATCCGGACTGACCAAGTTGACGGTATAGGGGGCGGCGCTTCCGGTAACGTTCTGCGTCACCTCGCCTACGGCATACGCCGTGTTGCCACCCACGTTGGAAGTGAAAAGCAACAAGTCACCGGCGGTAAGTCCATTTGCGGAATTGCTCAACACCGGGGGCGGCGGCGCAGAACATCCCGGCAACGGAGTGCCCGGCAAGCTGAACGTGGCTTGCGTGCCGTTCGAGTTGTTGAAGGTCACGTTATAGCAGTTCGACAGCAGACTGTAGTCAACGTACGCAACCGTAATGATGTCCGTAGGACCCTTGGCCGCGTTGATGGTCGTCCCCAGCTGGTACCCGGGGATTACGCCGTAGATGAAATTGTTGGGAAAAGCGATTCCCGCAGGGCTGGCAGTATTGCCGATGTAGCATTTGTTCTGGTCGCAGCCGTAGATCGGAGTGCCGCTCCCGGCCGGCAGGGCGACCCCACCGACGGGTAATCCGGCGCCCGCCATGCTGATGTCCTGGCGCATGAAATTGGAAGCGGCTCGCACGTCCTGCTGCATTTCGGCACGCTGGGAAACAAGCCAGGAGGCGTTCATGCCCCTGCTGAAAAGGTCCACGGCGGCCCCGACTACCAACACGCCCAGTGCCAGGGCGATCATCATTTCGATTAACGTAAACCCGCGTTCACGAGTTTTGCTGACTTCAGCCATACTTGTCTTTACCGGTACTGTGAAATGTAAGCAGTCAGAACGTAGCTTTTGGGGGTGCGGGTCTGGGGAGTGGTGTACTGCACCGTGATCGTGATCTGCCGCAAGTCGCCGATGACGTTGCCGGTGGTGGGATCGTTCACCGGAGCGATAAGAATGCTGCGGGAGAAGTTGGTTAACGGCACGATCACGTCGTCGGCGGTGCCCACAATGCCATCGGGCCCGGGGAGCGTCATCGTCTGGGCAGCCGCATTGGCATCATCCGCCGTGCCGTAGATTCCATCCGCGCCGGCCTGATTAATGGGCTGCAGCCCGGTGACGAAGATGCCGTCCGGCGTGGTTCCCGAACCCACGTTCTGAATTTGCAACCATTGGATGTTGGCCGTATTGCGCGCGGTGAAAATGCTCTCCATGGTCTGCGATGCGATCTGCTTGGCAATCATGTCTTCCTGCGCTGTCTGCGTCGCGGCAAAAGCCACGACAAAGACGGCCAGAAGGCTTACCAGGCCGATGCACAGCACCACCATGGAAATCAGAACTTCGAGCAGGCTGAATCCCTGCTGCTGTGCGCGACGACGATGAGGGCCCCGAGGACGGATCACTGCTGCCTCCAGTAGGGCGCCCCGTTGTTGTTGTACAGCCTCCACCCCCGCAGCCGGCCCGTGGTTCCCCACAAGGTGATGGCGCGGGAGCTGTACAGATCTCCCGGGCGTGCCAGGTACACGACTCCGTTGTTGATATTGCCGTTCAGATCGCGAGCGGTGCCGTCGGGATAGAAATAGATGGTCGAGGTGTTGCCGCCGCCTACCCCCTGATCAAAATCAATCGCCGCCTTGCCGGTTCCAAAGCCGTCAGGCGTGGTGAGCGACGTGTTGGGAATACCAGCCTCCACATCGAAGCTGACGTCCGCTGGCAGGACGGTCGTAACCAGAATCGGCCCGGTGGTGGTGTTTTGCGTGACGGTGATAGTTCCGGGCAAAGTGAAACTCACGACATAGATTCGCAGCTCGGCCGCGGCCTCATCGCGGGCCCGGCGCAGGGTCATGAGGGTTTCGTCATAGGCATTGTTTACCCGACTCTGCTTAAGAGCCGGCTGCAAGCTCATGAAGAACATTCCCCCGGCAATAAAGGAAATGGCGAGCACGATCGATATTTCTATGAGCGTGAAGCCTCGGTTCTTAGTGGACGTCATATGTCTGCACCCACCCGGGCAGCGAGAATCGCTACCCACGTGACGGCTGCCATCTCCACATCGCCTTCCCATCTGGTTTAGTGGCTTGATAATCGGGTTTTTAGAAGCAGAACGTCAATGCACCAAAGTACCCACAACGTCTGCCCCGACGTCATGGCTAAGCGGGCTGGAATGGCGGTTCGTCTGATATCGGAAAAGGATTACCTTAGTCACCCACATGGCCGCAACACGCCGGCTGGGTGCCCCTATCTCAGAGCGAGTCAGCAAGGCGGATCTTTGCCCGCAACGCCGCTGGTGCGCTAAGGCCGCGGGACACGGGCTTTGAGAATGACCCTAGTAATCTGGACGATTACCAAAGCCAATCCAATACTGAATTTCGCGTTCCCCAACGCCAGTCCCGTCGAATGTCGCGGGCGAGTGTGCTTGTCGGCCCCTCCCAGGGATACGAAAACGAATGCGGGTTTACCTTGGCTCACGCGTGCTGCTGTCGCTTGCGGTGGTGGCAGGCTTGGCGGGCGCCGCCTCGGCCGCGCCGCCTCCGGGAAGTACCATCGGAACTGTCCAACTCAGGGCCACAGTCAGCGAGTCTCTGACCGTCACCATCTCTGGCGGCAACTCCGTCAATTTTGTCCTGGCCCCCAATACAGCTGCGAATAACGGCAGCAATACCTCCACCGTCAACACGGCATGGTCCTTGCAACGAGGCCGGCGTCAGGTCTCAGTATGGGCTTACTTCAGCAGCGCTGCCGCTGCCCTGGTGCCGCTCACCCCGGCCAATCCCGCAGCTATTCCATCTTCCGCGGTGAAAATACAGGTGAACGGTGCGGGTGGGTTCAATGCTTGTACGAACGCTACGCCGTTCAGCGCGGCTGCCTCCGGCCTGCGCGTGGGGACGACGTTCATTCGCCGTCGCAATCGCAATGGGCGGCGGACTGACGTCCTTGCCTATCAGATCGACACCACCGTGGTGCCGGCGCTCCCCGCGGACACTTATCGCGGGGTGCTCAACCTCCAGGCGCAAGCCACTCCCTGAATCATCACTGAAAAATTATTTGCGAGGCTTGGTCTCGCGCAGCACATTGGAGAAGTTTTTGCCTCCGAAGCTGGCCGTCTGCACCAGTTGTCCGGTTACAGCCACGGTCGTGCCTTGCCCGGGCACGCCGTAGTTCTGGCTCAACACCCAGATCGAACCGGTGCCGTCGTTCACCTGAAACATACCCATACCCAGGACACCGTAGGAACTGCTTACCTTGCCGCCTACCGTGATCTCCTTATTCATGTACTTGCCCGGATCTTTTTGGATCTGGCTGATCTTGAGGGTTGTAGGGCAGCCAGCCAGCAGCAGGATAGAAGTGAGAAGGGCGAGGACAGCAACGGTCTTCTTCTGCATCATTCGTGCCTCTGCGATCGTGAATAGGGACTAGCGAATCGTAGCACAGGATTGCTCCTGTCCGAGGTAGGCGGCAGCCCCTGAGTGGAACCGCGGCTCCCTTGGGGAAAAGCTCCGGCTCGTGACAAAAGTCATCGTGCCGGGCCGATGCTCCCGGCTAGCTTTAAGAGTGGCGATGGCGCGCAGGCTCCTCAGGTCGCTTGCCCGCGCTGGCTGCAAGTACCAATCCCAGGTAAGGAGAAGACGATGAACGTTGATTTGGAAAAGACCGTGCGTGACCTGGCCGTGGAAAATCCCGCTGCTACCCGTGTTTTTGAGAAGTTTGGCATCGATTACTGTTGCGGCGGAGGAAAGTCGCTGCGCGAAGCCTGTAAGGCGGCGAACATCGCGCCCGATGCCTTACTCGCTTCCTTGCAGTCGGCCAACCAGAATAAGACCTGCAATGGCAAGAAAGATTGGAGCTCGGAATCGCTTGCCGACCTGATCGAACACATCGTGGAAAATCATCATGCTTACACTCGCGAAGAGATCGAGCGGCTGGAACCGCTGCTGGCCAAGGTGTGCTCCGTGCATGGGCAGCGGCACCCTGAGTTGCTGCGCATCCGCGAACTGTTTGCCGGACTTGCCCAGGAGCTCACCATGCACATGATGAAAGAGGAGCAGGTGCTCTTTCCTTACGTCAGCCGCATGGAAGAATCCGTCCTGGAGCAGCAACCGATTTTGCCACCCATGTTCGGGACGGTGCAGAATCCAGTGCAGATGATGATCCACGAACACGATGCCGCCGGGCAGGCCCTGCACGAAATGCGCGAGCTGAGCGCCAGTTACACGCCGCCCCAGGATGCATGCGTCAGTTTTCAGACGCTTTACCGCACGCTGGATGAGTTTGAGCGCGACTTACACCAGCACATTCACCTGGAGAACAATATCCTGTTTCCGCGGGCGGTGGAAATGGAGCGGAGCCACTAGCACCATCTTCGAATATCCCGTGTCGGACAATCGACAATTCCATGGCAGATTTGGCTACCCGCATTGAAATGCAGCAGGGAAGGGCGCTCAGCCCCGACGAGATCTTCGAGATCACGCGGGCGCGGGAGCAAGCCCTTTCCCGCCTGCTCATGGCCTACATCAGCGCGGGTCTGGCATTCATGCTGTTGCCGGGAACTTTCCTCGGCGTGTGGAACCTGATTTCCATCACAGATCGGCACGCGGCGGACTCAGTACCGCCGGCCTGGATCCAGGCCCACGGCCACGCCCAGATCTTTGGCTGGATCGGCAGCTTTATCCTGGGGATCGGTTTTTATTCCATCCCCAAATTGCGCCGAGCCAGCCGGCCCTTCGACCTGTGGACTGGCTGGCTGTGCTGGGCGATGTGGATCAGCGCTGTGGCCTTGCGCTGGGCAGCCAATGTTTATCTGTGGCACTGGCGCCTGCTGTTGCCGGCGACGGCAGCCATGGAAGTACTCGCCTTCCTGATGTTTCTGCGCGCTGTTTCCGGGCACAAAGCCAATGACGCGGGCAAAGATAAGCTCGACCTGTGGATCTGGGTGGTCATGGTAGCTTCGCTTGGGTTTTTGGGCGACCTGCTGCTCAACCTAGCCGGGGCGGTTTCGGTCGCTGCACGCGGGATTGGGCCCTCCTTTCCGGCCAGCTTTGATCAGCGATTTTTGGTGCTCTCCACCTGGGGATTTCTGGTGCCCTTTGTGTGGGGCTTTAGCGCCAAGTGGCTACCCATATTCCTGGGTCTGCGGAGCGTACGTGGACGCTGCCTGTTGACAGCAGTTGCGCTGAACACGGCTGGGGTGCTGGGTGCTTTGGCGGGATGGACTTTGCCCTCAACTTTGTTGTTGTTGGCCGGGGGCGTGCTGGCGATCGCCGCTCTGCGGCTGTTTGAGCCTCCACAGCAGGCGCCGAAGATCAAGGGCGTGCATCGCAGTTTCCCGGTGTTTGTCCGCCTGGCCTATGTCTGGCTGATGATTGCGGGTGGGTTAGGAGTTTGGGCCGCCACGTTGGCCAACGCGCCTGGCGCCTGGGGCGCTTCACGCCACGCCTTGACGGTCGGTTTTCTGGCCATGACGGTTTTCAGCATTGGGCAGCGCATCCTGCCGGCATTTTCCGGCATGCGCCTGCTGTTCAGCACCCGCCTGATGTTCGCCGCGCTGGCCCTGTTGACTTTGGGCTGCACCTTGCGCGTTGCCTGCGAAGCTCTGGCTTACCAGGGCTTTGCTGCCTGGGCCTGGTCGCTGCTGCCGGTTTCCGCCCTTGTCGAGTTGAGCGCCGTGGTGGCATTTGCCCTAAATCTGGCGGCAACGTTTATCTGCAAGCCGAAAGTTGTGGGGAGTATGTCGCCAGCAGTTAGCATCAGCAACTAAGCACTTAGCAATTAGCACTTGGCCGGCACCGTACGATGCGGGGTCGTGCAAAACTGTCCATGGCTAAATGCAGAGTGCCAATTGCCAACTGCTGATCCCGTTGCGGCTGGCTCGCTAAAGGAATAATCTTCCCCCGTAAGCTGGCTTCCACCATGACCGACACCATCGTAGTCAGCGAGTGGGATTCCGACCGCTTCCACCAGCGGGTGATGGAATTGGAGGCCCAGGGCTATGTGGCACGTCGCGAGACTTACCGCATCACCGCCGAAATGAATCCTGAAACCGGCATCATCAGCCACGTGCACTCCATAGAACTCTACCGGCCCGGGAAGGATTGACGATTGTTGATTGAAGATTGACCATTGAACGTTCCACGTCAGCTGACCAATCGTCAATCTACATCTCCAATCGTCAATTTGGTTTAACAGGCGAGCTGATCGCGGGAAATCTTCAGTCCGTTGAGGTTACCGAGGACGGTGACGGCCAGCAGTTCCTGGCGGAAGAACTCGTCCGCTGTGGCCAGCAAATCGTTGGCGGTGACGGCTTCAATCTTTTCAATCAGCTCATCCAGCCCAAAGAAGTGATCGAAGTACATCTCCTGGCGGGCCAGGTTGGACATGCGGGCCGTGCTCGACTCCAGGCTGAGCATGAGGCTGCCCTTTAGCTGATCCTTGGCCCGCCGCAACTCTTCTTCCGGAACCGCTTCGTTCTTAAGGCGGCGCAGCTCCGCCACGATGGACTGGACCACCTTGGGCGCGGATTCACGCGAAGTGCCGGCATAAATGGATAGGCAGCCGGTGTCGCGATAGGGATTCAGATCACTGTAAATGGCGTAAACCAGGCCCTGGCGCTCGCGCACGTTCTGAAACAGCCGCGAGCTCATGCCGCCACCCAACACCGTATTCAAAACGTAGGACCCGTAGCGCTTAGGATGGGCCAGGGGGTAGGCGGGCGTGCCTACGCAAATCTGCACCTGCTCCAGCGCCTTCTTGTTGCGCATGATGATCCGCGGGTTAACCTTCGGCGGCGCCGTGTGATAGCCGTTGGAGTGCGGCTTCAAATGCTGGAATTTCTCTGTGACCAGATCCACAAACTGCTTATGGTCCACGTGCCCGGCGGCGCACACCACCAGGTTGCCGGGATTGAAGCGCTCCCCGTAGTATTCGAACAGAATGGGCTGCTCGAAACGCTTCACCGTGTCTTTTGTCCCCAGGATGGGTTTCCCCAGAGGGTGATCTTTCCAGAAGTTCTGGGTGAAGATTTCATGGACGAGGTAGTCGGGGTTGTCCTCGTCCATCTTGATTTCTTCCAATATGACCCCGCGCTCCCGGCCAATATCCTTGATATCGAAGATGGGATTCAGCACCAAATCGCTGAGCACATCCATGGCGATGGGAAGATGTTCGTCCAAGACCTTCACATTGAAGCAGATGCACTCCTTGGCCGTGAAGGCGTCCATACCGCCGCCGATGGAGTCGACCTGCCGGGCAATATCCTCGGCGGTGCGCGTCCGCGTTCCCTTGAAGACCATGTGCTCGACGAAATGGGAGATACCATTCCATTGGGGATCTTCATCACGGGATCCGCTCTTCACCCAGATGCCGATGGAAATGGAACGAATGTGCTGCATCTCCTCGGTGATGATCGTTAGCCCATTGGGCAGCACTTCGCGGGAGATGTTACTTAGCTCTTGAACCATGTTGTCACCGAGGACTGAAAGAGGAGAAGGAGCGGACAAATCAGCCACTACAATTGTGACACACCCTGCGTTCGCCTACCATAATCGAATTAACCAAGTATTATCAATTACTTACAATCTATTATCCAGAAATAGCTTGCGGGAGGCCCGTTTCCCAAGGACGTCGCCCCAGTACAATATTCAGGAGGACCTCAACAGCACGTTGGATGTATGCCAGGAGACAAACAAAACGCTCTTTTAGGCCTTGATATTCAAGAGCTTACGCAGATCGCCGAGAAGTCGGGGGAGCCCTCCTACCGTGGGCGGCAGTTGTTTCAGGCCATCTATAGCGAAAGGCTTGATTCGGCGGAGCAGATTTCAACCTTGCCGCAGAATTTTCGGCGCTCGCTGCAGCAGCAGGGCTACTCGATGGGGCAGCCAAGCGTGGAGAAACGCTTTGTCTCGCGCGACGGCACCGTACGTTATCTGCTGGCATTTGCCGATGGCGAAAGCGTGGAGACGGTCTGGATGCCGGAAG
>DATGIY010000062.1:0-2354 GCA_035295475.1 Terriglobales bacterium | reverse complement strand
TTCGATAACGCGCGCAAACGCGCCGCCCGCGAGCAGCAGGAATACAAGGACTTCGCGCTAGCGGACGCCCTCAAGAACCTGCTGCCTATTCTGGACAGTTTCGATCGCGCGCTGCTGACCAAGGTGCAAAAGCCGGAGGATTTTCGCGCCGGCGTGGAGTTGATCCGCAAGCAGTTCCACGATGCCCTGGAAAAGCTGGGGCTGCGCCCGATCCCGGCCAAGGGTGAGCCTTTTGATCCTCGCCTGCACGAGGCCATCGAAATGGTGGACACGGATGAGGTGGAAGACCATCATGTGTTCGAGGAACTGCAGCGGGGCTATAAGCTGAAAGACCGCCTGCTGCGCCCGGCCATGGTGCGCGTGGCGCGCAATTCCAAGAAATAATTTCGGCAACACTACGAGGAACAGCCATTCCAACCAGTAACGGCAAGCGCGACTTTTACGAGGTGCTGGGCCTGGCCCGCACCTGCAGCGAGCAGGAGATCAAGAGCGCCTATCGCAAAATGGCGCTGCAGTTTCACCCCGACCGCAATCCCGGAAATCCCGAAGCCGAGGAGAAGTTCAAGGAAGCCACCGAAGCCTACAGCGTGCTGGCGGACTCCAACAAGCGCGCCATGTACGATCGCTTCGGGCACGCCGGAGTGAGCGGGCCGGCGGGCGGGGGAGCCGGTTTCGGTGGGTTCGACGCCAGCATTTTCCAGGATTTCAGCGACATTTTTGGCGACTTCTTCGGTTTTGGCGACCTGTTCGGCGGGGGCACGCGCCGCGGGCGGTCGCGGGCGCAGCGCGGACCCGATCTGCGCGAAGACCTCACGCTGGAATTCGAGGAAGCGGTGTTCGGAGCCAGCGCCAATGTGCGGGTGCGCCGGCATGAAGCCTGCGAGGATTGCCGAGGCTCGGGCGCGGCGGCGGGAAAATCCCCGGTCACGTGCCGCACCTGCGCGGGGCGCGGCCAGGTGCGATATCAGCAGGGATTTTTCAGCATCGCCCGCACTTGCCCGACCTGCCAGGGAGCGGGCAGCGTCATCACCGATCCTTGCCCCAAGTGCAAGGGCCAGGGCCGGGTACTACAGGAACGCACGGTAGAAGTGAAGGTGCCGGCGGGCGTGGAAGACGGCACCCGCATCCGCTATGCCGGGCAGGGAGAAGCCGGAGCGCAGGGCGGTCCGCCGGGCGACCTGTACATCGTGCTGCACGTCAAGGAGCACGCCTTCTATGACCGCGACGGCAACGATCTGCACTGCATCATTCCTATTTCGTTTTCGCAAGCCGCGCTGGGGACGGAGATCATGGTGCCCACCCTGGAAGGCGAGCACCTGCTGAAGATTCCCGAAGGCACACAGTCCGGCTCCACCTTCCGGGTTCGACACAAGGGTGTGCCGGTGCTCAACGGCCACGGGAAGGGCGATCTCTATGTCGAGGTGAGACTGCAGACGCCCAGCAAACTGAACAAGCGCCAGCGCGAACTGCTGCAGGAACTCGAGGGCTTGAGCCGGATCGAGAACAAGCCTCAGCGCAAAACGCTGCTCAGCAAAGTGAAAGACATCTTTGGCTAGGTTCGAGCGCTATTACGCCTATTTCCTGCTGTTCGTAACCGTTGTACCCGCCCTCATGCGCCTGGCCTTGCCGGAACGAGTGGCGGTGTTGACCAACCAACGTCTGTCGCCGCCCCGGGCCCGTTCCCGCTACTTCAAGATTGGCGTCGCCTCGACGGCCGTTTCGCTGGTCGTGGCGATCCTCTATTTCATTTTCTGGCGGCAGCAGGCGTGGCTGATCGTGGCCGCCGCCATCGGCCTGCTCAGCGGGGTGGAGATGGTGGGCAATACTCGGTCCTTCGAAATTTCCAGCCTCAAGTCGCAGAACATCGTATTTGGCGTGCTGTACGCCGCCGCCGCCGTGGCCACCTGGCTGGTGCTGCTGCGATGACCCGCCGCCGCTGGATTGCCGACCAGGTCAGCGGAAATCGCGCGGCCCTGGTAGGCGAGCATGCCGCGCACCTGGCGCGGGTGCTGCGCGCGCAGGTAGGGCAGGAGTTCGATATTGCGGCGGACGGAGTCTTGCGCCGCGGGCGCGTGGTTTCCGTGAATCCTGAGCGCGTGGAATTTGAGTTGGGGGAGGAGATCGCGGCAGCACCCACCGCCACGGTCACGCTGGCGTTGCCTATCTTCAAATTCGACCGCATGGAGTGGGCAATCGAAAAGTGCACCGAACTGGGCGTAGCTGGGATTGTGCCTTTCGCAGCCCAAAGAACTGATTCGCACCTCGCTGCCGCCGCGAAGAAGCGCGTAGAGCGGTGGCGGCGAATTGCGCGTGAAGCGTCGGAGCAGGCACGGCGGGTGGCGCCGCCGGAGGTT
>DATGIY010000061.1:0-5600 GCA_035295475.1 Terriglobales bacterium | reverse complement strand
CGCGGCCGTGGAGGGCAACGTAGCCTGCTGCACCAGGTCGTTGCCGGTAGTGTAGCGGTCTAGCGCGGCGCGCAAAAACCACTGCGAATGCCCCGACTGCGTCCAGTCCAGGCGCACCATGGGTAAGGCATCGTGAAAAGGCACCGGCACGCTGGCCGGCACGCTGATCGAGTTCACTCCCGGGATCAGACCCAGAGATGCCAAGGAGGCCAGCGCGTCAAATTGGGTGCGGCTCGCCGGGCTGTAGCCAATGCTGGCCTCTTCGTGTACGTACTCCAGGGAGGAGAAAAACCACAATGTATCGCGCTTGATCGGACCGCCCAGCGTGGCAACATAGTTCTGCTTGGAAAACGGTTGCTTGGGGTCGGGGGATGGATTGTCGATGGGAAAACGAGCATTGAGTGCCGCCGCCCGCTCGTAAAATACTCCCTCTCCGTGCCACTCGTTCGTGCCCCGCCTGGTGGTGATAACCACCGAGCCGCCGGTGGTGCGCGAAGTGTCCGCATCCTCTTGCGCCGTGCGCACCGCGAATTCCTGGATGGCATCGGGAGAAAAATTTTGCAGGAAGCCGCCGATGTAATCGTCCGAATTGTCCACACCATCCACCGAGAGCTCCACATTCAGGCCGGAACTGCCGCCGAACGACACCGCCGTGATGCGCGCCTTGGTGGGATCGGAAGGTTCCACTGGCTCGGTTCCCGGAGCTAGGTAAGCAATATTGGCGAAACTGCGATGCGCCAGGGGAAAAGTCTCCAGATCGCGCGCGGTTACCGTGCCTTCTTCTATGGCACTGGCTGTATTCAGGGGCTGTAGAGTGATCGACGAAGCCGCCCCGTGAACCGTCACCGTCTGTCCGGAGACCAAAGGCTGCAGCCTGACTGCGATCTCCTGCGTGGAACTGATGACCACTTTCACTTCCGAGCGCGCCTCCGCAAATCCCGTGGAGCTCACGCGTACCTGGTAAGCTCCGGGAACCAGATTGCCGATCTGAAATTCTCCTCGATCGTCGCTGATGGCTCGGCGTCTTTCTGCCGTGCCTGCTCGGGTCAGGAAAATCTTTGCGCCTGCTATCCGTGCGCCGCTGCTGTCCTGTACGGTTCCCCGCAACCTGCCCCAGGGGCTCTGGGCCTGCGCTACAAGGGAAAAGACTGCTAGGTGCAGCAGAAGACCAAAGGCAGCCCTGAACGGCAGTGAATTGAGCGCGCGCAGCATTCCCATTCTTCGGAGTGGTAGAAGCAAACCTTAAATTATGACGGGCCTGCGGAAGCCTGCCAAGGCCCAGTACTTGGGAATGATGGGGAGTGGTTGCGAGGTGCCGTTGCTTGCCTCGGGCCGTGAACCCCTGTGTTCAGCGCGAGGTACGCGGGCCTGGCAGGCAGACCGGGTTAGCGGGTTGCATCACCTTATTCTTTGCTCCCCCTCGGCGTCAGGAACCGTGAATAAGAAGGTGCTGCCCTGGCCGGGCTCACTGCTCGCCCGGATGGTTCCCCCATAAGAGTTCACGATGCGCTGGCAGATGGCCAAACCCATGCCACTGCCCGGGTAGGCGGCTCCGTGCAGGCGCTGAAATGGATGGAACATGCGCTTCTGGGCGCCACCGCCGAAACCAATCCCGTTATCCTGTATGCTGATTTCCCACCTGTTCTCGGGTAGACGCTGGCTTGCAACCTTGATTTGCGGCGATACCCCCGGCTGCTGAAACTTGAGCGCGTTGGATAGCAGGTTGCGCAATAATTGCCGCATCTGCAACGGTACCGCCCGCACCCGCGGCAGTGATTCCACCGTAATGCGCGCCTGGCTTCGCCGGATCTCCTCGTGCAGGTCGAGCAGAACTTCGGCCATCACCCGCCCCAAATCGAACGCTTGCTCTCCATTGCCCTTTCCACAGGCGCGCGAATACTGCAGCAGGGCCTCGATCAGCTCCGACATGCGTTGTGCCGCCTTCTGCATGCGCTGGGCACAGTCCGTCGCTTCCGGGTTCATCCCCGCCACGTGTCCGCATAGCATGTCACCGAAACCCACAATGTGTCGCAGCGGTTCCTGCAGCTCGTGGGAGGTAACGTAGGCAAATTGCGAGAGCTCTTCATTGCGTCGGCTGAGCTGCCCGGCAAAGTTTTCCAGGGCGCGCTCCAGTTTCTTCTGTTCGCTAAGGTCAGTAGCTACCAGGCATATCCCGGCTTCCTCCTCGGATCCAATGGCGCTTAACGAAAACAGCACGGTCGCCCTGCCTCGTTTGGTGGGACACTCGAATTCCGCTCGCCGGGGCGCCACGGCCGCGCTGGCCAGCAGCAGGTCGAAAGCGCCTCTCTGCTCTTCCTCGACATAGGCACCGATCTGCGAACCCAGCATTTGCCCAGGCGGGACCTGAACGATTTCCGCCAAACGCCGGTTGCAGAAAAGCACGGTGCCGTCCGGCGCCAGCATGGCCGCTCCCTCGTACATGGTTTCCGCCAGCACACGGTAAGGGTGTTCGGCTCCCTGCAGGGTGAACACCTGCTTCCCCCTGGGGCCTTCTACGACGATCGCATCCACCGCGCCGCTACGAATGGCCTCCAGTGTTTCCTCGGCTTCCCGCAGGCGAGCGCGAAGGTCATCGACTTCCCGATCGACCTGCCGCACCCGCAACGCCCCGCTGCTCATGGGGAACCTCCGCCCGCAAATCCATCAGCTGCATTCCCAATAACACTCGTTCCTGCGACAAGTACCGGATCACCCGGCGCAGGCGTGCGGCGTCGCGGCCCATCCACATTGGTGCCCTGCCGCCGGCGCTGCGATTTCAACTTAACACCAGCCGACGACTGGGCTTTGTCGTAAGCGGGTCGGAGGCTACCTTAGTGTTTCCCGTTTTAGTTTTGTTTTTGCTTTGGAGCCGACGCCTGCCGAGACATCGGAATTGTGAAGCGGCCCAAGCCGCAAACGAACCTTGGCGCGACTCCGCTTATGCGGCTTCCTCGTTATTTTGGGGCGTCTCCGTCCGTCTATCATGCAGGGCAATGTCCGCATAATTCAGCCAGCGCTGAACGATGGCCAGATCTGCCGAGCTGGCGAACTGCTCCGGCGGCTGCTCCTTCAGCGTATCCATATACGGTGCGATCGGAACAACCTTTCGCAGTCCCGGCTTGCCGTCTTTCGACACCTATCCCCCAAAGGCGTTCTAACACCTTTAAGATGGGCTGGACCAGCCGCGGTTGCCCGGCAGGTTAGCTGACCGGCTCTGGATCAGTAACAGCAATGGCACGCCGTGGCGTCTCGTGCATGCGGTAAAGGTGGTGCAATGGCCCAGTTCCCCTTCCCAGGGGTTGAGCATGGGTAATGGCTGCCGCCACATAGGCTTTGGCCAGCAACACTGCTTCCGGCAGCTGCCGGCCTTGCGCCAGGTGACAAGCCAGAGCTGAGGCAAAAGCGCACCCCGTGCCATGGGTAGAACGCGAACGCTGCCGCTCGGCTCTAAACACCTCCCGTTCAATGCGGCCGGCCGGGGTGGTAAAGCTAAGCAGGTCAATGGCTTTCTCCAGGTGCCCGCCGGTTATCACCACGTTGGGCGCTCCCAGTTCATGCAGGCGCGCGGCCGCCGCCTTCATCTCGTCCAGATTGGTGACCGAAAGTCCAGAAATGGACGCCGCTTCGTCCAAATTTGGAGTAATCACACTCGCCCGCGGCAGCAGAAGCTCCCGCATCAGCTTCTCGCCTTTTGGGTCGAGCAAAGGCGTGCCCGAGCTGGAACAAAGAATGGGATCAAGCACTACGTGGGGAATTTTGGCCGATGCAACAAAATCGCTTACCGCGGTAACCACTTCCGCCGATCCCAGCATGCCTATCTTCACCGCCGCGATTTCCAAATCCCGGCTCAACTCCCGCAGGGTGTTGGCGACCAAGCGGGCGGGGAGCGGCTCCACCCCGCTTACGCCCTGCGTGGATTGCACGGTCAGGGCGGTAATGCAGGCGATGCCGTAGCAGCCATGGGCGGCTATGGTCTTGATATCGGCCGTGATGCCGGCCCCGGAGGAGGGGTCGAAGCCGGCGATGCTAAGTACGACGGGTGGCGTTACTGGCATATTCGCAATTTAGCGGAAAGCCGCAACCGGGCAAAGACACCGAAGGTCCCCAAGGGCCGGCCTTCGGAAGTTGTAACCCCTCGCGGCTGCCGAAGCTGAGAATTGGACGAATTTTAGTCTTGCTGACTGGATAGTTAAGAAAAAGTTCGGCCGCCGTCCCGATTTGGAAAAGGGGAAAAACCGGCTCCAAGCGACGAGAACTGCCACGCGATCCCGAGCAACCACATTCTTTTTCAGTAGATTACATTAGACAACCCAGAATAAAGGCGCGCCCATCTCATTGCCAACGCCACTAAGTCAATGCTTTCATAGGCCTGCGCCGCTTCACCGGGCCTGAGGGGAGTAATTTTCGTGGGTTACTGAAGGCCTAAGGCAAAATCTAAGCCTTATCTAAGGTTTTGACCTTAAAAGACTTGCCTTCTGATTACCATTGCCCGTTTGACACACCCCCCTCCCCCTTCTACCATGGCGTCCATCTTCAGGAACCGTGGTAGGGGAGGGCTGAATTCGAGATGCGAGGTGACTGAATGCGACGAAGTATGATTCCCATCCTGGTAACCCTGCTTTACGTTACCAGCCTGGGGGCGGCGCCAGGACCAAACAGCTCTGAGTCCAGAAATACCACCACAGGAAACCAAGCTCAGGCTACTAGCCAGGCTCAGGCGAAAAACACAGGGCGCAAGACCGCCCAGCATAAATTCAAGCCTTACCAGGTAGGCACGGCGTCTTGGTACGGGCAGCAGTTTGAAGGCAAGCCTACCGCCACGGGCGAGCCTTATGACATGCACGAATTCACCGCTGCTCACATGACCTTGCCCCTGGGCACGTGGGTGAAAGTTACCAATCTGCGCAACGGTAACTGGGTGGTGGTGCGCATCAACGACCGCGGGCCGGTTGTACCCGGACGCATTATCGACGTCTCTTACGGCGCCGCCCGCATGCTCAACTTCAAGAGCCGGGGCTTGGCGCGGGTCCGGCTGGATATTGTCCGCCCCGAGACTCTGGCCTGGTCCGAACCTATGGCCAGCCTGCAGTAAAACCAGCTAAACTCCCAGGTATGCCCGATGCGCGCGAGCGCTTGATTGTCGCGCTGGATGTTTCCTCGGCTGCTGCCGCACAGAAGATAGTGGCGGCAGTCGGGGACTCAGCGTTCCTCTACAAAGTAGGAAAACAGCTGTTCACGGCGGAAGGACCGGGGATAGTACGCGACCTGGTGGCCTCCGGACGGCGCGTTTTTCTCGATCTGAAATTTCACGACATCCCTAACACGGTTGCCGCGGCGGTGGCCGAAGCCTGCAAGCTGAAGGTGAGCATGCTGACCGTGCATGCCAGCGGGGGCTCGCGCATGTTGAAGGCCGCTACGGAAGCAGCAGCTAGTTCGGTTAGCAAGCCCCTGATAATGGCTGTGACCGTACTCACCAGTTTCCGCGAGACTGACGTGCAGGAAGTGGGTTTCAGCGGGCGGGTGGTGGACAATGTGCTGCGGCTGGCGCAACTGGCTCGGGCCAGCGGCTGCGGCGGGATCGTAACCTCTGCCAAAGAGGC
>DATGIY010000060.1:0-3029 GCA_035295475.1 Terriglobales bacterium | reverse complement strand
CTCCTACTGGAACATCGAAGTGGACGGGCTGGGATCTAATCCGCTAGCTAGCGTCAACTACCCGCACATCACAGGAATCGGTCCGCTCGGCCAGAGCGGCGACGACGATGTGCTGCTGCTGCCCACGCATCGAGGAGCGCTGTTTCATAACCCGACTACTAACTTTGCATCTGGCCTAGGCAGTGCCTACCCAGGCGGCCTCCAGTCCATGCAGCTTCTTTCGTATTTCGATCAGACGTCTGGGTTTTATTTCGCCAGCGACGACACGCAAGGGAACAAGAAGGGCTTTTTCTGGGGGAAGACTTCCAGTCCAGCCGGCGACTTCTCCATCACAATCGCGAATAATCTAAACGGTCTGCCTGCCGACACTGTGACCGTGCCATACAACCTGATCGTAGGGGTCACCCAGGGAGACTGGTCCGCGGCCGCGGACCTCTATAGAACTTGGGCTGTCCAGCAAACGTGGACGCAACAGAGCCGGACTAAAACGGTCCCCGCGTGGCTCCGGGGCATCGCCCTGTCGCAATGGGAATGTACGCACGGATGCCAGGGAACGGGCCAGCCCGAACAGAGCTATGCCAGCGCCCTGCTGAGCATGCAGCAGAGCGAGAAAGGCTTCAACGTTTCGACGATGGAGCAACTGAACGGCTGGGAGAAGTTCGGGGCGTCCGCCTATGGCGATTATTTCCCGCCGCAGGAGGGCTGGAACGCATTCGACGCCATGGTCCAGAGCCTCCGCCCCGGAAAGCTATGGCTGTTTCCGAGTGCGCTCCTCTTGGACACCGCTACCGACCTTTACAAATCCGGCACAATGAGCTCGTCGGCGATGCTCGATCAGCAAGGTAATCCACAGACTACTCCCGTAAATGGTTCCAATACCGGCCCGAATGTGTTCATGGACTTCTCCACAGACCCATGGCGGCAATTCATGGTCGGCGCCTACCAAACTCTGGCCAGCCACGGAGCGGACCTCATTCAACTGGATAGCTCGATGGTTTTTGGACCTGTGGGCTGCTACAACCCAGCCCACCAGCATCCCCCTGGAAGCGGCGGTAACTGGCAAACGCTTGCCTGGATCGATATCACTCAGCGAATCACCGCCGCCGTGGCAGCAGTAAATCCAAATGCGGCCGTGAGCGCCGAAGAACCCGCCGAAGTTTATTTGCCGTACTTCTCTCTTTATTGGGGCAGCGGTGTCGACCAGCTCGAGACGAATCCCGCGTCCCAGGAACCGGTTCCACTTTTCCAGTATGTCTACCACGACTCGATTTTGTTCCTCGGGGGTGGCCTCGGAGGCTCGGTTCTAGATGGGTCGTTTTTCCGGCTTGGAGTCGCGCGGGGTCTGACCTGGGGAGACTACCAGATTTTCCGTTTCCCCGGCAATCTCAACGCCGCCGCGCAAGCATACCTGCAGTCCGCGATCGCGGCACAGACTACCTACGCCAGAAAATTCGTGGTCGACGGCGTAATGCTACCAGCGCCGCAGTTGAGCGCCCCCACGACCCCCGTCACTTGGATCACTAATTTCGCGACCAATGCACAGGGAACGGGCCAGTTTCCCAGTATTCAGGAGGGCGCCTGGCGGGCCACGGATGGAACCGTCGGGATTATCCTGACCAATATCGCCCCCTCCAGCGTCACTTTCTCGCTGCCGATTTCGTACAGCCACCTGGGCCTGCCGCCCGGAGCCGCTTACACCGTGCAATCCACTGGAGGCTCCGCGGCGACCACTCTGGATGCCAACTTGGTCAAAGATTCGGCGTATTCGATCACCCTGACGTCGCAGCAGATCTTGCTGGTCACGCTCACTCCGAAGGCCACTCCACCTCAGATCTTCCCCGCTGGCGTTGTATTGCACTCCAGTACGTCGACGACAGTTTCTCCCGGTACCATAATCGACATCTACGGCTCGAACTTCCCTGTCGCAGAGACGAGCGCGCCGCAGGATTCGCCGCGGTTGCCGGCCATCCTTGGCAACGTGCAAGTGTTGGTCAATGGAATACCAGCGCCCCTGCTATATGTAGGGCCCGCCGTAATCATTGCCCAGGTTCCCGGCTCAGTCCTACCCGGCACAGCGAGTGTGGTCGTTTCCCGCGACGGCGCGGCCAGCGCGGCAGCCAACATCACCGTTCAGCCAGCCGCCCCCAGCATTCTCACGTATGGAACGAAACGCGCGACGGTGCAAAACCCGGATTACAGTCTGAACTCGTCAACCAATGGCGCCAAGGCTGGTGACAATGTACTGGCGTATCTGGTAGGATCCGGACCTGTCGCGCCGGCGCTGGCAGACGGCGTCCCGGCTCCGAACCCTTCCTCGGATTCCCCGCTCTCGAGAGAAACGCTGGATACAGTCGTGACCGTCGGCGGGTTGTCGGCTAACGTCACTTTCGCGGGCATGGTACCGGGCCTCGTGGGTCTCGTTGTGGTCACCTTTCAAGTGCCCGATCTACCGCCCGGCGACTACCCAATCCAGGTAAGTATCGGAACCTATCAAAGCAACTCCCCTGTGATCACGGTTGCGCCCTGAAGCCAAATGATTTGGCGGTTCGCGAACTGAAGCTTGCGTTTTCCGGGTGGTCACTCTGCGAAGTTAGACTGATTAGTCGCGAGTGATTCGACTGCGCTTCCACACCCGTTCCTAGATCTCTTCGGGGTCGGCGTACGGCACATCCTCGCCTCTGTCTCTCGCTGCCTGAAAACGTTGGATCATGGCGCGTAGCTTCTCTAGCAAGAGTTCCGGCAGGAGAGGAATCAATGTCCGCCAAGAAAATTGTTCAGGGTTGCGGTTAGGAGCCCGCTTGCTACAGTATGTTGGACAAGCAGTGTCGCCCAGATAATTCCTAATAACGGCAACGTCGTCCGGCTCAGTTCCGGAGGCGTTCCGCCCGCCTTCCGGATGCGCCGGAAACCTATCGAGCGTGCATTTCACTGAGTACGCGTTTTCGCCCAAGTAATTCCGGCGAATCCGAGGTCGACTGCAGTGACTTTTCCTGACTGCAATTGTGGTAGCGTTGGTTCGCGGCGATTAC
>DATGIY010000059.1:0-2847 GCA_035295475.1 Terriglobales bacterium | reverse complement strand
AGCCGGCCTTGGCATTCCCTTTGTTCCTGGCCGCGGGCGAGGCTACCCGCGCCTCTTTCGGAGACATCGCAGGCGCACGATACTCCCCGCCCGAGGCCCTGGCCGGAACCGCCGAGTGGCTGCTGAAGTCGCCGGGCCGCGCCGTGGCCGCTACCGCCGGACGTCCGTGATTCTCCGACGCAAAGTTCTGGCGGTTCTGGCTGGCCTCATGTTCATGCTGGGCCTGCGAGGCCAGCGGTGCCTGGTGCCGCTCATGTTCAGCCGCCTGTTCCTGCGCCGTCGGACGGGCCTGCACCCCACCCGTCCCTCCATTAAAGCTGGTGGTCGAAGTGTTGTTGACTACCGTCCGGTTATACACGTGGGTCACGCTGGTTACGCTGACGTTGGTGACGGAGCGGTTGTAATAGAACGCGCTGCCGCGCCACTCGCCACCCACGAATCCCACACCGCCGTAGCCGAATCCGTAGTTGATCCCACCATAGAAGCCGATGTGCGGTCCCCAGTATCCGGCATGCCAAACGTACAATCCCCCGCCCCAGCCCCAGTATCCAGGCGTCCACAGCATGCCCACGGGAGCGACTACCCAGGTTCCCGGCACCCAGTAATAACCCGCATCATCGTTCCAGGCCCAGTATCCCGGAGTCCATAAATAACCCGGCCCCGGGCAGATCGGCTGCGCGTAAACCGGCAACGCTGGCGGTCCAATGCGCACCGAGATCCCGACCGCAACCTGTCCAAAGGACGCGGTCGATAGCGAAATCAGGATGACACCGAACACCAACCAGCGAGCGACGGATCGTTTCATAAACATGGCCCTTCCCGTTTTGTCCCCAGGCCGTGCCGCGAAGTTAGACCGCGAAAGCATTGTCCCTCAAAAAGGCGTAATCCGGCCTGCTTACGTTCCTCCCATGTAAACACTGGACTTCCTGGTATGTTGCGATGTTGGGAATGTTTTTGGTTTGAGTAGTTTAAGCGGGAATTGTGACGAAGGTTTGATAGACGAAACGAGGTCGATCGCCGAGGGGTGCCGATCAGTCAAAAATAACCGGTTTCTTTCAATTCGCCTTCTTGCTCCCAGTAATGCGCTGATCAATCGGCTTGCGACCGGCGAATCCTTCCTGCGTTCCATGCCAGTGCGTGATGGATTTCTCTCCCAGCTTCCAGCACAGCAGGATGACCTGTCCTTCCACATTACAGGGAAAATCAAGCAACCCGATATCGAGATCTTTCACCTGCACGCCGATCGAGTCAATCTCTGCGACCGCGTCTTTGGCGCGCTGCTCAGCCTTGTTGCGCTCCGCCTTCGCTCGGGCTAGCGATACGACATCGAGCGACATCCCGCCCGTCAGGAAAATGCGATGCAGCAGCGCCTCGTGCCTGGCGTCAAATTCCTCAATCACCGTCTTCGCAGCGATGGCCGTGCGCAAAAGCGATTCGAGGATGGGCAGTAAAGAGTGGGCTTCATCGAGAGTGAACGTGCGGTCAGACATAGTGGCACTTCTATTTTACCGCATGGCAACAAACCGGCTGTGTGGCCAATCCCTGCGGGCCGCTCACGAATTGGCCGGTCCCGGTTTTGATTCGTGAAAATCCGCGGAATCCGTGGCAAAGAATTTTCTCAGTGCGTGCGCCCGTGTGAAGGATCGGCCGAAGTAGCCGAGTTCACATCGATGTGCAGCCCCTGCGCCGCCACCCCGGTTCCCGGCGGATAGCAGTTTCCATCGTGGTTGTAATTGGTGCAGTGCATGGCCACGTCCTTTCGCTGGGGGGACTGCGCAAACTGCCATACCTCCGCGAATCCCACACCACTCTGCGCAGGGCTCGGGGGATGCTGCGGGAAAGAACATCCCGGAGCCGGCGGACAGGCATCATTGATGGCCCAATATACGATCGTCCGGTCCCCCGCGGTCTGGCGGATATCCTCCGCGGTCACGATATTGCCGTCGTCCGTCGCGGGAATACCAGAACAATAGACGCCAGCGCTGAATCCTCCCGCAACAATGCTGTCGACCCAGGCATAAATGTAGGCCTTCTGCTCCGGCAGCATGCGCCCGCCCTGCTCCTGATCGAGAAAAATAATCGTTTTCAGGGGAAAGCCCTCGCGCCGCGCCGATGCCGCCGCCGCCTGCCCATCCAGCCGCCCCAGCCGCCGGGCATTGCCCACATTTTTCAGCTCGGCATACAGCCGCCCGTTGAACAGCACCAGAAACCCGAATCCCGCCGACTGCACCGTCGCGCGGTGCCCGGCCCACGAGTTTGACGACGCACCCGGGGGATTATTGAGCCAGTACCCTAAATATGAAAAAGTCTGCCGGAGAGTTTTTAGATTCATGTCGCCGGGATACTCGTTGCGGTCGAAGCCGAGGTAGGTCGGGCCTTGTGCGCGGCCCAGCGGCGCAATCACGACGCCAAGCACAATCACCAAAATTAGCGCTCGGAAACTCACGGAAGAATCCTATCTTGAAACTGTTTCGCCTTCCCACCTTACTGCTTGGTCTCATCTTCCAACCAGTACTCGCGCCGTGCCCTGAGGATCAGGCGCCTACGATCCCTCTTGTCGAGATCTTTGATCTCAAGATGCAGCGCATGTAGCCCCGGTGTCGGCGGAGTCGGATGAAAACTCAGTACGTAGAAGTTAGGCACATCGTTCGAGACCGCGATGAGGCCGGCCTTCAGATCCTTGGCATTGTGGAAGTGGAAAAACTCGCCGCCCGTGAGCTCCGCAATCGATTCCGCCGTATTTGTACGCAGCGCACTGCGCGTCGCCAGAAAAGCCATGGTCGCCAGCCGAAGGGGCGGCGCAAGTTGGCTGATGCAGTCCAGCACCTGCTTGCTGTAATGCCCTTC
>DATGIY010000058.1:0-2884 GCA_035295475.1 Terriglobales bacterium | reverse complement strand
ACGCGTGGGAAGGGCGGTCAATCTCCCCGAGCTTTCCCGCGCCCGGCAGGTCAAAGTGTTCCAAGGACAAAGCGAGCTGATCGCCATTGCCACCCGGGTGGCAGGGACATTATTCCACCCGGGAATCGTGCTGCTAGGGGAACCGCAACCCACAGGACAGCGCTCCGGTTGAGGTTCTCCCGCGCCAGCTGCGAGTACATGCAATGTCCGATAAGACGTATTATGTAAAGTACAGCCATTGGTCTGGTCCGCGAGACAGATTGCCCGGATGTAAGTTGCCGCTCCACCCGTTCCCGGCCTAAGCTTTAATTCATCAAAGGACTTCTTATGAGCAGATTCTTGCCCACGGCAGTACTGCTGATCCTGGCCCTGGTCCTGGGGGGCTGTGGTGGCGGCTCAAACACTTCGCGCTCGTCCTCGCCTCCCCCTTCGCCGGTAGTGCCCGCCTTCGTCTACGTTGGCAACACAAGCGTCAACCAGCTGACGGGCATCAGCGTGGCCGGCGGCACGCCGGCTGCTTTCAGCAACACGTTGCCTCCTCCGGGAGGAAATGGACCGGCGGGCCTGGCAGCTACGGGAAAATTGCTTTACGTCGCCAATTTCGGTTCCGGCACGGTCAGCGGCTTCAGCTTTGACGCCAATAGCGGCGCCTTGCAGACCTTGCCAGGTTCGCCGTACATGGCTGGCGCCGGCGTCAACAGTCTGGCGCTGTGTCCGGGCAATGGCGGTTCGACCCCGCCTCGGTTTATCTACGCGACCGCCGGCCCCGGGGTATTCGGCTACTCGATCGCCAGCACCGGTCAACTCACGCCGGTGCCTGGTTCACCCTTTCGTGCTGGCACACAGCCGGCGGCTGTGGTCGTGGACTCGAGCTGCTCGTTCGTTTTTGTCGCCAATCGCGGTTCCAATGACATTTCCGTGTTTTCTGTGAATTCCGGCAACGGACTGCTGACCGCTGTGGTTGGCTCTCCCTTTGCAGCGGGCACAGCGCCGATGGCGCTGGCCACGGGAGACAACTTTTTATTTGCGGCTAATTCCAGCTCGAATAACGTCTCCGCCTACACCATCAACAGCGGGACAGGAAGCGCCGGCTTCTTGACCCAGGTGGTCGGATCGCCGTTTTCCGCGGGCACCACCCCCAGCGCGCTGGTCTACAGCAGCCCTGCGCTGTACGTGGCCAATGCCGGCTCCAATGACGTCTCCGCCTTCCTGGTTTCCGCGCAGAGCGGCAACTTCACCGTGGTGCCCGGTTCTCCCTTCCTGGCGGGGACCGCGCCCAGGGCCATGATCAGCTTTTCTCCCCCGACCCACGACGTCGCCCAGCAGCTATTTCTGTACGTGGCCAACGCCGGTTCCGGCAACATCAGCGGGTTCACCATCGGCTCGGGCGGCCTGCTGACCCCGGTGCAGGGATTCCCGTTCCCTGCCGGGACCGACCCCGAGGCCCTGGTCTTCGCCTGCGGCCAGTGTGGCTATCCATGAGATTTGGAATTCTCGTTTTGGGAGTCGCCTGGTCTTGAGAAGCGGGGTTGAAAGATGGCTTGCGCCGGAGAACGTCCTGCTGGCCTGGGCACTCCTGACGGGAGCAGCCGCGGCAGCGGCGCGATGGTGGCGGAAACGACTAAGCACTACCTGGCCCAGTTGCCAAGGGATAGTGAAAGCTCACCAGGTCAGGCGTGAAGGCCACTATTCTCTAGTCGAGGTGAGCTATTCCTATTCTGTAAATGGAGAGTACTATTCTGGATTCTTACAGCGCGCGGCCCTCACGCGGAAGAAAGCGCAACAATTCGCCGACCAATTTCCCAACGGCATGATGTTAGTGGTGCGCTTCAATCCCGCGCATCCCGAGCTCTCAGTCGCCCGGCTCGATGATCAGCCGGGGTTAACCGCTTAGGGCTCGCCGTGGAAAAGCCCGCCTTTCAATAGCTCCTCCAAATAATTCTTCGCGCCGCCATTGCCTACGCGCTACGGGCCGCGGTGTTCCAGCCCATGCGTTCGCGCAAGCAAGTGATGTGGGCGACGTGGTGCCGCCCGTGCCAGGCATAGAGGGCCAGATTAGTGTCGAGGCGCACAATGCCAAGCTCGGGATGGCGGAAGGTACGCTGCCATTCAGCGTCAGCGATACTCTTGAGCAGGATTACCCAGCGCTGGTGCAGAAGCTCGAGCAGGCTGAGCGAGGCTTCGATCGGGGTCTGGCGGGTGTCGGCCAGCTCGGCCCACAGCTGCTGCTCATAAGGTTTGATGGTGGGTTCGGTTTCCGTCAGCGCCAGCTTGAAGCGGATGTAGGCGTTCATGTGGCTATCGGGAACGTGATGCACCACCTGCCGCACCGTCCAGCCTTGCGGGCGGTAGGGCGTATCCAGCTGCTGCGGCGTGAGTCCCTGCACGGCAGCGCGCAGGCGCGCCGGGGCATCGGCAATCTGGGCAATGAGCTCGGCCCGGCGTTGCGGCGTGAGATCGCGCTCCGAAGCGAACTTTCCAATGGGATAGCTCAAGTCACTCATGGAAGCAGTGTAGCCGGAAGGCGGCAGTAGCTGGTAGTTGGTCGTTGGTCGTCAGCGTATACCATGGTGTGGCTGAGTTCTCCTGAATTGTTTATCCGCATGTACATAATTGTGTGGGAATTCCTGGTCCGCGCGGAGTGTGCTGCTGAATTCGAGGAGGTCTATGGCCCGCAAGGACAGTGGGCCAGCCTGTTCGCCCAGGGCGAGGGCTATCGGGGAACACGACTGCTGCGGGATACTGCCGACCCCCTGCGTTATGTCACGTTCGACTTGTGGAGTTCGCGGCAGGCTTTAGACTCATTTCGGCGGCAGCACCAGCAGGAGTACCAGGCGCTGGACGCTCGTTGCGAGCGCCTGACCTCCAGCGAGAAGCGGCTGGG
>DATGIY010000057.1:0-2225 GCA_035295475.1 Terriglobales bacterium | reverse complement strand
TCGCCTTCTTCATTCGCGCCGAGGTGACCAAGGGGATGGATGGGCAGGAGATCCTGCCCATCACCTACGACGACAACTACATCACTTTGTTTCCCCACGAAACCCGCACCATCGAGGCGCGGTTCCAGGCGTCACAATTGCAGGGGGCGACCCCGGCGCTGCGTGTGCAAGGGTACAACGTGCCCAAGAAGCTGGCCGCCATACCGTGAAGCATGGCGCCTTGCCTCGGGTGGCCGTCGCCATTTTCAGTTCACCATTCCCGTGCCCTCGGAGGGCCGGGACGGCGGAGCTTCCATGACCTTCAACACCACCCGCCGCACGCCGCGGGTCGGGGGAATAGCTGCCCGCTGCAGCTTGCGCAGCTCATGGCTTAAAGTCTGCACCACGCGGAAGCAGAGGTCGGTGCGCCGCCGCAACAGCGTGGGCACGTCCTGGTTGCGGATGAACGCCACCTGCGAATCCACCAGCAGTTCAGCCGTGAAGTTGTAGGGTTGTTTGCGCACGCTGGCCGGCAGGCCCAGCAGGTAGCCCGGCCCCACTATCCGGAAGGCAAGTTTCTCGCCCGTGCGCGAATACATGGTCAGGCGCGCCTTGCCGCGGCAGAGCAGGAACACTCCTCCGCTTTCGCCTTCGCAAAGCAGGATGGATCCTGCCTCGCGCTCGATGGGATAGGTGATGTCTTCCAGGCCCTGCAGCATCTTGGTGTGCTGCGTCTCTGGTTGATTTACCGCGGTTACGGCTTGGGAAATGCAATTGAGAGAATTCATATCTGGCTCCTGAGTTTTATGCATGAATGCGGACTACCGGCGGCGAACAAACGCCGTCGTACCAGAGATAAGCTCGAAATCAGATGAGGAAGATACAGAGGAAGGCAGGATCGCCGGCCGGACCGCCGTGATTCTCTAGAATGCCAGGCACGACGAAATGAGGAGGCGTGAAAGCCGCTTCCGCCGGCATGGCTTGAGGCGCGCCGGCCGGCGCGTGATCGCCAGCGCTTTGCTGCTCCAGCAGCGCATTCAGCGGCTCTTCATACTGCTTGCGGTTCCGGCGCTGTGTGCCGCGGGAAACCGGGCTGCCATGACAGACGCGGACGATCCATCCGGGCAAATTCCAACCCTGGCCGCTGTTTGTGTGCCGCGACAACCGTGCCGCGGAGGGTATGCATAGGAGCAGCAATACCATTGCCAGTGCGAATTTGCCCACACCCGCCATGCGCTCCCATGTTTTTACGCAAGCCCGGACGGCGGGTCAGTGATGTATATCACGCTGCGCTGGTTGTCGCTCTTACCCGGGGGTGGGGAAAATCCGCGCCGGAATTGGGAAGAGCGTCTTTCTGCGGGGAGCGGAGAGCAAAAAAAGGCGGCAGGGCCGACCCCCTGCCGCGCACTCTCAGGCACTTATTTCTTGTTGACCGCTTTTCTCAGTTCGGCTCCCGGGGTAAATTTCGCCACTTTGCGGGCGGCGATCTTGATCACCGCGCCGGTCTGCGGGTTGCGTCCGTTACGTGCTTTTCTCTGCGAGACGGAGAACGTGCCGAAACCTACCAGGGCCACGCGGTCTCCTTTCCGCAGGGCGCCGGTTATGCTGTCCACCAGGGTGTCGATGGCGGACGCGGCTTGGGTCTTGTTAATGCGCGAGCCAGCCGCAATTCTGTCGATCAAATCGGCTTTGTTCATCTTCGCTCCTGAGCAGGTGCTTGCCCCTTGCAGATCACTTTCCTACGGGAAGGGCTCAGAACCTGTGTGCGTGCTATTAGGCTCCGCCTGGCAAAGAAATGTCAACTGTGAAAATCCGCGCCGGACGTGCTTTTGCCAATAGCGTTGCCGTGGAAACCGCGTCCCGCCTGCTTCCCCTGCTCGGCCGTGAAGATCGAAGCCCCGGGCCGCCCTAGCGCCGGGACTTGCCCCCGGCCTTGGATTCTTCCGGCACCTGCTTGACCAGGTCGTTGACCACCCGGTCGATTTCCGGCTGCGGAACCGCGTCCACGGCGGAGGCGCGCGGCGGATCGTCCTCGCCTTTCTTGATCAGCAGCACCACCACGTGGGCGATGGCCGCGTTGTCCGTGCCCATCCCTTCCGGCGTCTTGGCCTTGATGCCGACCGCCGCGGGCGCAATATGCAGCAGCTCGGCTACCCGTGTCTGGATGCTGCCGGCGTGCGGTCCGATTTTGGGCTGCGCCAGAATCAGTGTGGAATCGACGTTGCCGACCATGTAGCCGGCGCGCG
>DATGIY010000056.1:0-2361 GCA_035295475.1 Terriglobales bacterium | reverse complement strand
ATACTTCCTCGGGCGACATGGTGTGAGCGCCGGCTTGCCCGGGATCGCGGCGGAACGTGCAATAACCGCAGTAATCGCGACATAGAGTGGTTAATGGAATAAATATTTTTCGTGAATAGGTTATATAACCTGACTTAAAGTTTTGCTTTATATCTTGAGCGGAAGATAGAAGCTCTCCTAGTTGTTCCTCGGCGACTTGCAACAGCGCGATCGCCATCTGTCGTGACAAAGGCAGGCCGGCGCGTACCTCCGCAAGATACGAAGGCAAGGAAGACACTGCGGCTGGTTGGGCAATCGCTTTCATGGTCGTGCTGCACGAGGGATGGTCCCCGGCAGCAAATTTAGGAATTGTATTACACGTCGCCGGCTCCACGGCGGTCGGCTCGGCCGAAAGCCGCTCTCGCCTCTCGGTCCTCGGCTGTTGGTAAAGGCAGTGGGGCCGAGAGCCGATAGCGATGGGCTGATCGCTACGGCTTCTCCGCTCCTCCTCCCGCCATTACCGGCAGCACAATGTGCGAAGGGTACTGCGGCGAGTGGTACACCCGTTGTGTCGCTTCCTGGTAATCCGCATCCGTGGCCTTGAAGATGTTGGGCACAAATTTCTGCGGATTGCGATCGATGATGGGGAACCAGGTGCTCTGCACCTGCACCATGATCTTGTGACCCTTCAGAAACGTGTGATCATTGGTGTGCAGGTCGATTCTGTATTCGGTGGGCTGATTGGGAACGATGGGCTCCGGTTTTTCGAAGCTCTGGCGAAAACGTCCGCGAAAGACATCGTCCGCGATAATGAGCTGATATCCGCCCAGCTTGGGATCGGGTGTGTAGTCTTCGGGGTAGACGTCAATCAGTTTCACCACCCAGTCGCTGTCTGTACCCGTAGTGGAAGCGAACAGATCGGCAACGATATCGCCGGCGACGGTTATGTCCTGGGACAAAGTATCGGTTTCCCAAGTGGCCACGTCAGGGCGCGATTGCGCAAACCGCTGGTCCTCCAGCAGCCAGGTGGGCCAGCCCGGCCCGGGATAGGTGGGCGAGATTGGCCGGTGCCGATAGGGAACGGGGTGGGCCGGGTCGGAGATGTAGCTGTCGAAGGCCTCGCCGGATGCGGCATTGGGCGGATCGAATGACAGCTTGCCGTCTTTGCGGAAATACAGGTTGCGGGATGTAGCCTGGCGCGGCGGCCAGGAATCGTACTGCTTCCACTGATCGCTGCCGGTTTCAAAAGTCATGGCCTCGTGCAGCGGCAGTTGGCCCTTATCCTTTAACCAATACGCGAACCATGGCGCCTGGATTTTGGCGCGGAAATATTGACCAGTATCGCTGCCAAAATTGATCGGACCCAACATGCGTCCTGGGCTGCGTGCCCAGCCGCCGTGGTTCCACGGCCCCACCACGAGATAATTCAGATGCTTCGGATCGCTCTTTTCAAGTAGTTCATAAATCTTAACCGGTCCGTAAAAATCCTCCTGGTCCCACCACCCGGCGACGTTAAGGTCGGGCACGGTGGGATTCTTCAGATAAGGCCAGAACGCCAGCTTTTTCCAAAAGTCGTCGTAGTTGGGGTGCTCGACAAAGTCGTCCCAGGTGGGCAGCTTGCCGTGGAAGTAGCGAGCGTTGACGTTGGAGAGCGCGCCCAGCCGCAAGTACCACTCGTAGGTGTCATACCTGTCAAACTTGAAGGAAAAGTTCTCGTGTGTGGTTTCCATCAGCGCGGCGTATTCGAAGCCGTAGCTGAGGCGGAAGGTGCCGTTGTGGTGAAAGTCGTCGCCCAGGAACTGGTCTTCGGGGGAAGCCTGCTCGGAAACCGCTTTGAGGGCGGGATGCGGATCGAGCATCGCCATGGTAGTCAGCCAGCCCCCGTAGGAAATGCCCAGCATGCCCACCCGCCCGTTATTGTGGGGCACGTTCTTAAGCAGCCAGGCGATGGTGTCGTAAGTATCCGTACTCTCGTCGATAGCTTTGGGGTCGCTCTTGTCGCGCGGCGGACGATTCATCACGAACTGGCCTTCCGACTTGTAGCGCCCGCGAATGTCCTGCAGGATGAAAATGTAACCTTCGCGAATAAGGTCATCATATTTCGCTAGTGCCCGGCTGAAACCTTTGTTGTCATCCGATACGCCGTAAGGCGTGCGCTCCAGGATGAAGGGCAGCGGCGCGTGCATCTTCTTAGGGATGTAGATTTCCGTGTGCAGGCGAACGCCGTCGCGCATGGGAATCATGACGTCCTGCTTGCGGAAGACGCGGCTGTAGTCGGGCGCTTCCTGCGCGACAGCGGCGAGGGAAAGAGCAAGAACGGTAAGTCCGACGATAAAAAGTGGCCAGTGAAGCCGCCATGATGTTGTGGGCATTCTCATTTTC
>DATGIY010000055.1:0-3810 GCA_035295475.1 Terriglobales bacterium | reverse complement strand
TACGACCGCACTTCCGCGGGCAAACGGCCAATGTGCGCCACTGTGTGCCCCAGCCAGGCGCTGGCCTACGTGCGTCCCGAGGACATCGCCCAACGCCGGGAGAAGCCCAGCAACATCTTCTATTTCGGCGAGCAGCGCGTGACCACCAAGGTATTCATGATGGTGCCCCCGCAGCAGAATTCTGTTTCCATTGACGTGGTCGATTACATGTGGGAGGGCGAGGATGAGTCCGTTTCGCCGGCCGAGCGCGGAACCCCTGTGGCGGGATGAGTTCTCGGTCTTCAGCGACGACGAGCGCTATGTGAGCCGCCGCCAGTTTGCCAAGTTCCTGGTGCTGGCCAGCCTGGGCATGTTTGTGGGCAACCTGTGGATCCTGGTGCGCTCCTGGTTTACGCGTAAACCCGTGTATCCGGCAATCACCATCGCTCGCGCGGATGAGATTCCGGTTGGCGGTGTCAAATTATTCCTTTATCCCACGCCCAAGGACCAGTGCATCCTGGTACGCACCGGAGCCGACGAGTACGTAGCTTACAGCCAGAAGTGCACACATCTTTCCTGCGCGGTCTTCTATTCCGCCCAGCATGGCCGGCTGGAGTGTCCGTGCCACAACGGCGCTTTCTCGGTGCGTGATGGTTCGGTTTTGCAGGGACCGCCGCCGCGGCCGCTGCCGCGGGTCGTGCTAATACGCCGGGGCGGTGAACTGGTTGCTTCCGGCGTAAAAATTCAGGCGGAGGTCGAACGTGGCTGAAGCGCCCGAAGCAGGGCAAAAGAAAGGTTTGACGGCGATTGATGGGGCCATGGCGCTACTGGTAGTCCTGCTGATGGTGCAGATCTGGTTGTTGACCACGGCTTTGGAAACCTTCCTGGCAGGCTACCGGGTAACTACGCTGCCCGCAGCCGTAGTATCGGGGTTGATTTTTGCCGCCTGCATCGGTTTGTACCTGTTCATTGATGGGGTTGATGCAGAGCGCCGGCATCACTGAGCTCTTTCGGCACAACCGAAACGCCGTTGCGCGGGTCAAATTGCAGAGAGAATGTAATGGCACAGTTCTGGCATAGCCAGAAGAAAATGGTGTGATGATGCGGTTTGCGCAAGCACACGGCGTTGGGCACGTCCTTACACGGTTCCGAGGGACCTTTGATTTCAAAGGGAAAGAGCCGCCCGGCCCCGAAATATTGAAAGGTGGCGGAGCAATTGGGATTGGCGCAATGGGAGATCATGGTTTCCCGGGCCGTCTACTTCAGGCGGCGACTGCTGGGATTATGATTTATCGCCACCTGAGGTCTCTGTGACTTAGGTCACTGCGAGGGCAAAATTGCGGCCGCAGGCTGTGGAGTTAAGGAGCGCAGGAGATGAGCAGTTACGATAAGGTGTCGAAGGATGAGGAAAACCGGCAACGCGAACTGATGCTGGACAAGACCTTGGCCGATTCCTTTCCCGCCAGCGATCCGCCTTCCAGCGATCCCAACCCACGCTGCGAAGATCTCGAGCCAGCCGCCTGATTGGGGACGCAGGGTTACAGGGGAGCGCGCAGGCCGGGAGCAGGGCGATCCGATCGGCGTGGCTTTTGCGCGAACATATCCTCATCCGCGGCCTCGATCAGAGCGTCCATGCTCATGCCGGGAATAAAGGTGGCCAGCCCGCAGCTCAAGCCCAGAGGAATGGCGCTCTCGTGGCGGGCATTGCGGGCGTCAACGAAGCGCTGCAGGCGATCCACAGCCACCCGGGCTTGGGCCATGTCGGTATCGGGCATGATGGCGATGAACTCGTCCCCGCCGTAGCGCACCACGGAATCGGAAGCGCGGAAGTTCCGCTGCAACAGGCGCGTCACCTCGATCAGCATGTGATCGCCTTCGAGATGGCCGGCGCGGGTGTTGATGGCTTTAAAATCATCAACATCGGCCATCATTATGGTGAGCCGTCCTTTGGTGCGTTCCACGCGGGCGATTTCTTTCAGCAGGGCTTCGTCCAGCCAGCGGCGATTGAAGGCGCCAGTCAGGGAATCGGTGCGCGCAGTCCGTTCCGCGATCTGCAATTGATGCACCAGCTCGTGACGGGTATGCACCAGCAACAAACGCTGCTTGAAAAGATATACGTTAGAGAGGATAAGCAGGGTCAGCAATCCAAAGAACAGCTGCGTGACATTGTTCTGGCGAGAGATGGTGGCAGTCACCTGCCACAGTAACTGCGGCATCAGCAGCGCGAGAAAACCGGCGGCCATGACGGCCAGAATGCCCGCCCCGATGCACCAGAGCTGCAGATCGCGCCAATCCAAGGCGCGGATCTTCTTCTCAATGTACTCGGGTGCCTCCGGCGCGGCTGGCGCCGGCGGCACGACCGTCTCGGTATCCATTTAGCTGCTCCCGGGAATCGGGCTGAAACTAAAGAAATTAAATGCCATTACCATTAGACTGCGAGGGCAGGACAGGAACAAGATGACGAACCCCCGGGGTTAATGCCGTCCGAGGGACGTCGGGAAAACACCCTACAGGTAAACGGGCGAACTCACTGCAGAGAGAAATGAGCATCGTTGGTGTGAGGTGTTGTTATGCCGATGGACTACGTTTTTGTCGCGATACCTGACTCGCGGATTCCACCCGCCGCGGCGCGTGTTTTTCAGCACCTGCTGGATACCTACGCCAGCGAGACCAACAAGCTTGTTTCGGTGTGGCGCTGTTTCACGGATGCGGATCTCGCATGGCGTCCCCACCCCCGGTCACAATCGGTTGTCGAGGTATTCAAGCACCAGTTGCTGTCGGAAAGGCGCTTTTTTGGCGAGTTCCTGAGCGCGCCCGAACCCGCCGCGGCGGAGGTCCTTCCTCCGGCCGCGACTGTGGCTGATTTGACCCGCCGTATGGGAGAACTGGCCGAGCCGCGTCTGAAGTTTCTGGCAGACAAGGACGAGACCTGGTGGCTGGCAGCTGTTCCTTTTTTTGACGTCGAGCGGCAGCGGATCTGGATTTTTTGGCGGCGCGTGCTGCACACCTGTCACCATCGCACCCAGCTCTCAGTCTATCTGCGGCTACTCAATCGGGCGGTCCCCTCAACCTACGGCCCGACTGCGGACGTGAACTGGAAAGGCGCTGATCCCACGCAGACCGTGGCGGCGGCCGAACGAAAATGAGAAGGCCCTCACCAACACTTGTTGCATGGCGCTGACCCCGTGGGGGCGGCACCAAGGCGGCTGTCTCAACTAGGCAGCGCAGCACGGATTACATGCAGTAGCGGCGCGGGGTAGACGCCCAGCCAGATCAGCAACAAGGTAAGCACCACGAGCACGGAAGAGCCGAAAGCCATGCGCGGCACAACCTCGACAGGCTTCTCGGGTGCTCCCGCATACAGCGCGAAGATCACACGCAAATAGTAAAACGCGCCAATCACGCTGCTGATCACCAAAATGATGATCAGAGCCCAGGCAGAGGAGGAAGCGCCGGCGGCGACTACATAAAACTTTCCGATAAAACCGGCGGTCACCGGTATGCCGGTCAGCGACAGGAGCATGGCGGTCATCACGCCGGCCAGGGCGGGGCGCCGCCAGAACAATCCGCGGTAAGCTTCCAGAGATTCGGCGTCTTCACTGCCGTTGGAAAGCACCGTGACCACGCCGAAAGCCCCAATAATGGTTACGAAATAGGCGACCAGATAAAAAGTCACTGCCTGCACCGCCAGCATGCCACTGGCAATGAACGCGACCAGCACATATCCCATGTGGGCGATGGAGGAGTAGGCCAGGATGCGCTTCACATTGGACTGCAGCAGAGCCAGAAGATTCCCGCCCAGCATGGAGGCAATGGCGATAATAGTGAACA
>DATGIY010000054.1:0-4431 GCA_035295475.1 Terriglobales bacterium | reverse complement strand
CCTGCACGCGCTTTCCCATCGGGCGCACCGGCCCTTTGTCGCCGTCAACACCGGCGGACTGCCGGAAGGCGTGTTCGAAAGCGAGCTTTTCGGCCACGTCAAGGGAGCCTTTACCGACGCGAAGTCCGATCGCGTCGGCCGTTTCGAGCTGGCCGAAGGTGGTACGATTTTTCTCGACGAAATTGCCAACGTGCCCCCGTCGCAACAGGCCAAGTTGCTGCGCGTGCTGGAGTCGGGCGAAATGGAACCGGTGGGTTCGTCGAAAACACGGCGGGTGAACGCCCGCGTGGTTTCCGCAACCAACGCCGACCTTAACCAGGAAGTGTCGGCGGGCCGTTTTCGCCAGGATTTGCTGTTTCGCCTCAATACTGTGGAGGTTCATCTTCCCGCTTTGCGCGAACGGCGGCAGGATGTTTCTGTGCTGGCCATGCATTTTCTCAAGCGCTACGCCGAGCGCTATGGAAAGCAGGTGACCGGCTTCGACCCCGCCGCCTTGCGGGCCATGCTGGAATACTCGTGGCCGGGCAATGTACGCGAACTCGATCACTCGGTGGAGCGGGCAGTCCTGTTGGCGGAAGGGGAGCAGGTGCGGGTGAGCGACTTGGGATTACGGGCCACGCGCGATGGTGGGCAAAAGATGGAAGATATGAGCCTGGAAGAGGTAGAGTCGCTGCTGGTGCGCAAGGCCCTGGCCCGCTATGGGGGTAACATCAGCCAGGCGGCAGAGGCGCTGGGGCTGAGCCGCAGCGCGCTGTATCGGCGGCTACAGAAGTATGGAATCTGATCTGGCCAAACCGGCCGCAACCCAGTTCTCCCACAACCGTCCCGCCCGAACACGTCCGCGTCCGCCGGGCCGCCGGCGCATGGCGCACGAAAACCGGGTGCTGCTCTTCGCCTTGGCCTCGGGACTGGCGGGTGTGATTCCCGCCATGATTCTGCTCTGGGCCGGTTCCTATTCCGGAAGCACGCAGTGGACGCTGACGGTGGTGATTGTCAGCTGCTGGCTGGCATTTTCCTTTGGGGTGCGCGGTATCGTTATCCGTCCCCTCCAGACCTTGGCCAACATGCAAGCCGCTCTGCGGGAGGGCGACTTCTCCATGCGCGCCCGCGTGGGCAATGCCGAAGACGCCCTAGGCGAGCTCATGCGGGAGGTGAACGCACTCTCGGAAATGCTTCACGAGCAGCGCCTGGGGGCAATGGAAGCCAGCGCCCTGCTGGGCACGGTGATGGCGGAAATCGATGTCGCGGTGTTCACCTTCGATCCGCAATCGCGCCTGCGCCTGGTAAACCGCGCCGGCGAACGTTTGCTCAGCCAGCATGCCGAGCGTCTCTTGGGCAAGACGGCAACAGAACTGGGTCTCGCCGACTGCCTGGAAGGCGAGATGGCGCGTACTCTGGAGAAGAGTTTTCCCGCGCGCTCCGGCCGCTGGGGTGTGCGGCGCACAGTATTCCGACAAGGGGGAGCGCCCCATCAGTTGCTGGTCATCTCGGATCTAAGCCAGGCGCTGCGCGAAGAAGAGCGGCAGGCATGGCAGCGGCTGGTGCGCGTGTTGGGCCACGAGATGAACAATTCGCTGGCTCCGATTTCCTCGATTGCCCAGAGCCTGGAAACTCTGCTCAAACGCGAGCCGCGCTCGGCGGACTGGGAAGACGACCTGCGGCGCGGTTTGAAAATCATTGCCGAGCGCTCCGAGGCGCTTAGCAAATTCATGCGCGACTATTCGCGACTGGCGCGCCTGCCTAAGCCGCAGTTGCAGGAAGTTGATCTGGGTACGCTGGTGCGTGCGGCCGCCAACGTGGAAACGCGTCTTCCGGTAGAGGTTGTGCCCGGGCCGGAAATCAAGCTGCAGGCTGATCCCGACCAGTTGCAGCAGGTGCTCATCAACCTTATTCGTAATGCCGCGGATGCCTCCCTCGAAACGGAAGGCAAAGTATCCGTGGGCTGGCAAAGAAACGGAGCCTCGCTGGATGTCGTGGTTCAGGATGAAGGCTTAGGGATTGCCAATCCCGGCAACCTGTTTGTGCCGTTTTTTACCACCAAGCCCGGAGGCTCGGGCATCGGCCTGGCCCTGAGCCGGCAAGTGGCGGAAGCCCATGGCGGCACTGTCCAGCTTGTAAATCGTGCCGAAGGAAAAGGTTGTGAAGCAAGGCTGCACTTACCGCTTTGACCACGGAGGACACAAAGGTCACGGAGGAATCGAGTTGGGTTGCTCCGTGCCCTCTGTGTCCTCTGGGGTAAATGGCTTTTACGGTCGTGCCTCGTAAACGATGTTGAAGGGCGTTTCCGTGGCCCGCCGGAAACGGCTGAAGCCGGCCGAGGTCACGACCTTTCGAATGTTGCTCTCGCCTGCCTGCGCGCCTAAGCACAGCCCCACTTCCTGGGAGCGCGAGCAAGGTGTGCACAACAAGGTTGAAAAGGAGTAGTAGACCCGGCCCACGGGATTGAGATTGTCCTTCAGTTGATCGTTGGCAAAGGGCTCAACAATCATCCAGGTGCCATCTTTGGCCAAGGACTGGCGGACATGTGCGGCAGCGCCGACAGGATCACCCATGTCATGCAGACAGTCAAAAACGGTTACAAAGTCGTAGCCTTGTCCAGGGAATGCTTTTGCCACCGAGACGTCGAAGGTGACGCGGTCGGCAAGATTCTCGCGCCGGGCAGACTCGCGGGCGGCTTCGATTGATTTGTCGTGGTAATCAAACCCGAAGAATCGCGAGTTGGGAAAAGCCTTCGCCATCAGCAAAGTGGAAGCTCCCTTGCCGCAGCCGACATCAGCCACCCGTGCTCCAGCCCTAAGCTTGCCTTCGACTTCCTGCAAAGCAGGAATCCAGGTGCTCACCAGGTTGGCGGCATAGCCGGGACGAAAGAACTTCTCGCAGCCATGAAAGACGCCGTCTACGTGTTCGTGCCACCCCATTCCGGCGCCGGTGCGGAAGGACTCCGCAATGCGCGGGACCGCGGCCAGCGAACCTAATGCCAGTTCGAAGGCGCCCGGCAGATAAGCGGGGCTGTCCTCCGTTGCCAGCGTGAAGGCTTGCTCTTGCGTGAGGCTGAATTTGTGCGTTTTTTCCTCATAAGTGATATAGCCGCCCGCTGCCTGCGAGGCCAGCCACTCACGCAAATAGCGTTCGTCCGTCTGCGTCTTGGCCGCCAGTTCGGCGGATGTCATGGGACCGGTGGCCAGGGCTTTGTACAGGCCCAGCCTCTCTCCAATCACCACCATGCCGGTGTGAACCGCGGCCCCGAGATCTGTCACGAAACGCCCGATGAAAGCATTCAGTTTCTCCATGTCAAGGGCAGGAGCCTGTGCTGTGCTCATGGAATTTCTCCTTTCAACAGACTTGCGTTGAGAGCGAAGGCTGGCAAAACATCAGTTGGAACGGAAATGCTAACCACCCCAAGCGAAGCGGATTCTGCTCCCGGGCGCGGCACTAAGTCAAGGCGATAGCCGGCAGAATTTCGCAAGTGCAAGAAGACACGGCAAATCCCGCAAGTGTTAAGCTTTCCAATTCGTTTTCAGGGGGAGCTGAGCATGGGCAAGCGAGTCGGAGCAGTAGTTGGTCTGCTGGTGTTCCTGGCAGTGACGGTTTGGGCGCAGAGCACGCCGTTTGATGTCGTCATCCGTAATGGCCACATCATTGATGGCACCGGTTCGCCCTGGTATGCGGGCGATATTGGCATTCGCGAGGGGCGCATCGCCGCCATCGGCAATCTGAGCGACGCGCCGGCCAAACGTACCATTGATGCCCGCGGCATGGTGGTTGCTCCGGGCTTCATTGATATGCTGGGGCAATCCGAGTTGACCATCCTGGTCGATCCCCACCTGCCCTCAAAAATTTATCAGGGAATTACCACCGAAATTACCGGCGAAGGCGATTCTGTCGCCCCGCAGACCGATGCCACCATTCAGGCGGACCGGGTGGGCTACGAGCACTACCACATTACTCCGGACTGGCGCACACTCGACCAGTACTTTCAGCGCCTGCAGAAGCAGGGAATGGGCATCAACCTTGGTACCTACGTAGGCGCTACCCAGGTGCGTCGAGTGGTGCTGGGTGACAAGGACGTGCAGCCAACTCCCGCCCAGCTGGAGCAGATGGGGGTCCTGGTGGATCAGGCCATGCAGCAGGGCGCCATGGGCGTTTCCACGTCTCTGGAGTACGCTCCCGCGCCTTACGCCAGCACGGAGGAGTTGATCGCGCTGGCCAAGCAAGCGGCGAAGTACGGCGGCGTCTACGCCACCCATATGCGCAGCGAAGGCGATGGCGAGATGGCCTCAATCGACGAGACTATTTGCATCGGCCGCGAAGCGCATATTCCGGTAGAGATCTGGCATATCAAGACGGCGGGCAAGCGCAATTGGGGCAAGATGCCGCAAGTGGTGGCCAAAATCGATGCCGCCCGCGCTTCCGGCGTGGATATCACTGCCG
>DATGIY010000053.1:0-2890 GCA_035295475.1 Terriglobales bacterium | reverse complement strand
ACCATCGACATGTCCACCGGGTTTCACTTCCGCCCCGAAGGACTCGGACTGCTCATGGCCTGGAACGACCCGGACGAAAAGCCCGGCTTCAACACGCAGTTCGATCGCGCGTTTGTCGAAAAGATCCTGACCCGCGCCGTGAGTCGCGTGCCCGTGCTCGAAGAAGTGGAAGTGAATCCGTCGCGCGCCTGGGCGGGTCTCTACGAAATGACGCCGGACCACCATCCCATTCTCGGTCAGGTGCCCGGCGTTCCCGGTTTCTATCTCGCAAATGGATTCAGCGGCCACGGCGTGATGCATTCCCCGGCCACCGGCAAAATCATGGCCGACCTGATCCTCAAAGGTCATACCAGCGTGATCGACGCGAAACTGTTGGACTTCGCGCGCTTCGCCGAAGGCCGCCTGATCGAAGAAACCGCCGTCCTGTAGGCGGCGCCCCGCAATGATTCAATGCAGGTTTCCGACCCTATCCTCGGTAATATGCGATCAAGTCCAATGGTGGCGGAACATGGCCCATCGCCCGCAGGAATCCGGAAACCTGACCTCGATGATGCGTCCCGTGATTCACTACGTGCAACAGGATCTGCCACAACGGCTGCTCCCAGGCGTTACCTTTGAGATCGCGATACGGAATCACCGCCATAGCATCCTGGTCGGTCAACGGCACCGCCCATTGCCTCCAGCGCTGGTGAAGCGCCGGCCAGTCCTTGGTCAGAACTTCCAGGTGTTTATCCTCAGGCCCGATGAAGGTCGCTCGTGTTTCTCCATTCACGCGCGCCAGCCAAACCCGGTCCGCTGCAAACACGTGCGCCAAGGTTTCCAGCACATTCCGGTCTGACGTCTTGAAATCGCGGGTCAGTTCTTCGGGCGTTAACCTGGTCACGGAATCCAGGAGTCGATTGCTGGCCCAAGCCGTGTAATCCAGGTGCATTCGGAGCGTTTCGGCGTTAACTGCCATACCCTCGATTATCCTCCGTCAAGCGACGGGAATATTCCCGGTGATCTGCCAGTATAAGCAGTGCACGGCAATCCCTTGCCGCATGCCCTCAAGAAGAGTGGCGGTGATACCTCCGAGTCACCGCCACTTGGGGCATCCCTCGATTGCCCCGTTCGCCGGCCGTCCAAGAGACTGCCTAAGGTGTATGTGGGGAACTCAACCCTTGGTTCGGTTGATATTACATAACTCTTACAAACAAATCGTGAAATCCCTGCTAGCGTAGGAATCGAAGCACTACATTTGGAGATCCTTTGAGCACTGACATTATCGATATCTATCGCGACCAGCGTATCAACTGGACCACGACATCCGTCTTGGTTCTTCTGCACATTGGGGCGTTAGCAGCCCTTTTCATGTTTAGCTGGCGAGTCTTCGCCGTCTCCGTGTTTCTATATTGGATGTGCACCGGCCTTGGGATCAGCATGGGCTATCACCGGCTGCACACGCACCGCTCTTACAAACTGCCGCGCTGGATGGAATACTTCTTTGCGATCTGCGGCAGCATGACGCTCGAAGGTGGCCCGATTTTCTGGGTCGCAACCCACCGCATCCATCATCAACTCTCCGACAAGCCCGGCGATCCGCATTCGCCGCGCGACGGCGCCTGGTGGGCCCACATGCTGTGGCTGCTCACCGGCGAATCAAAGCACAACAACACCAGCCTGATGGCAAAGTACGCCCCGGATCTGGCCAAGGACCGCTTCTACGTCTGGCTGAACAATTGGCACTGGATTCCGCTGACGGTGCTGTCCGTCGCTCTATTCGCCATCGGCGGGCTTCCTCTGCTCCTATGGGGAACTTTTGTACGGATCGTTTTCGGCCTCCATGCCACTTGGCTGGTCAACTCGGCCACGCACCTGTGGGGCGCCCGCCGCTTCAACACCCGCGACGACTCCCGCAATAACTGGTGGGTGGCGCTGATCACCTTCGGCGAGGGTTGGCACAACAACCACCATGCGCATCCCACGTCCGCCCGGCATGGACTAGCCTGGTACGAATTCGACATTTCCTGGATTCAGATCACGATCTTGAAGTATCTGGGCATCGCCAAGTCGATCCGCGTGGCCAAGACCACCTCGCTGTTGGCCGAAAAAGAAGCCGCTTAGTCCACCCTCAACCCGGCCGCCGTTGCTCCGATGGGACTACTCCTTCATCAGTTCCAGGCGAAAACTAAATCCGTTCTAAGTTCTTACTCCCATTCAGCCCTACCCGCTTGAGCCGATCTCCTCAACAGGCGGGACTCCGCTCGGGAGAGCAAAGATATGACACGGATCACGAATCTGGTTTGGAAGCTGCGAATCTGGAAAGACACTCGGGGCCAGGATCTCATTGAGTATGCATTGCTGGCCGGCTTTGTTGCCGTTGCCGCCGGCGCCATCATGCCCGGTGTTGCCACCAGCATTAGCACCATCTTCAGCAAAATCGCCAGCACCATGACGGCTGCCGCAGCCACCAGCTAGTAGCCGCCTTCGGATGTTGCCTGATCACGGAAGCCGCTTCCGATAGCGGCCCGCCCTGTCCTAAGCTGGAATCATGGTCGTCGCGGGCCGCCGGAAGTCCGTCGCCTTCTTCATCGCCCTCGGTGTCGGCCTGATCTCCGTCATTCTGCTGCTGTATATCGGTTGGGTACTGCTCAACTGGCGAACCGGGATTCTGCTGTTCCTCGGCAGCTTGCTGGCTGCTATGATCATCAGCGGCGTGGTGCTCAACACTACGTTCCTGGTTCGAGAGATCCGGCGCAACGAACAGCACGATGCCTTTATCAACGCCGTCACTCACGAGCTGAAGACTCCCGTCGCCTCCATTCGCCTATATTTGGAAACCCTCCAGACCCGCGTCGTAGACGAACCGAAACGCCAGGAGTTCTATCGCGTCATGGTGGAGGACAGCGAT
>DATGIY010000052.1:0-6756 GCA_035295475.1 Terriglobales bacterium | reverse complement strand
CATGGCTTTCCAGGTCGCATCCGGTGGCGGCGAAGTAACGGTGTGGCTGCTCGACATCACGCGGCAAGTCAAGACGCGCTTTTCATTCGGTGAACCGCTGAGTTTTGCACCCGTCTGGTCTCCGGACGGCAAACAGATCGTGTTCGGGACCTGGGTTCCTGCCGGCAGCAATGGCGGCATCTACAGCAAGCCGAGCGACGGTTCTTCGCCGGAGCGATTGTTGTACGAAGAACAGGCCTGGCCTGTGTCGTGGTCGCGAGATGGCCGGTATATCCTCATGCGTAAGGTCGGCCGGGATGGTCTGCCCGAGCTGTGGGCGATGCCGATGCAGGGAGAGAGGAAGGCGTTCCCGGTCGTGCAAGCGCCCTCTTTCCATGTGGGTTGGGGCGATTTCTCTCCCGACGGCAAGTGGATCACCTACGAATCCGACGAGTCAGGGACCTCGCAGGTGTACGTAGCGCCTTTCCCCGGTCCCGGCGGGCGCTGGCAGGTTTCGACCGATGGAGGCACCCAGCCACTCTGGCGCGGCAACGAGATCCTTTTCCTGAACGGCAGCAAAGTGTGGGCGGCGGAGGTACAGGAAAAAGGGTCCGGCGTACAACTCGGAGCGGCGCACGTTTTGTTCAGCGCGCCGTACCAGGGAAATCCTGGGCACTGGTGGGACGTCAGTCGCGACGGCAAGCGCTTCGTCATCAACGTCTCCACCCAGCCGCAGGAACCCAACGAGCCGCTCAACCTTGTCGTGAACTGGACGGCAGGACTAAAAAAATGACAAAGCCTACACAAGTCCGGCTAAGTGACTCCCGGTTCAAGACTCGGGAGTCGCTCAGGATGACGCTCTCCGAAGCCGGTGTCGGTGCCATGGTTATCCCATCTTTGAGCTGACTGTCGCAGAGCGGAGCTGAAATGGAATTAAGGCAGAGGATTTGGAGCTTAATGGGGCCGGGACGACGCCAGGCAGCGGCCGAGGCCTTCTGGTCCAATCCCGAATTGCGAACCATGCATCAGCAGGCGGAAGCGCTGCTGGCTAAGCAGCTGAAAGCGCGCCCCGTGTTCGTGAAGCGCTTGCCCTCCGACCGCAAAGCCATGTACCTCTCACGCGAGATGGGAACCAATTCTTATCTCTTTGATGCCGCCTTATCCGCCTACCATTTTGCCGGCCACCGGTCGATGTTGACTGACTTCCTGGATGCCGTCGGCATTCCTCACGAGAACGGCAGCTATGAGACCGTAGGCGCCGCGCAGGCTCCTACCAGCGAACAACTCGAGAAAGCCATCCAGCAGCTGGGCGATAAATACCGACAGCTGGACCTCGTGATTTATCTGGGTGCGCTGGTGCTGCAGGATGGAAGATTTTGGGCCCATCTGCGGCCCATCGTGGAGCGCATGGAAAAAGAGCTGCCGTCCGAAGGCGAACCGTAGCTGGATGTGCCTGGCCGCGATCTCTGCGCTCCGGTAGCCCGTCCCCACTCTGCCTGGCTCTTCATAAATGCGATAACATAGTTCGGTTGCGGGCTGTATGGAACCTATAATCACTCCCTCCGGCGACAGCGCTTCCCTCTCGCCGCGCTCTCGATTTCGAATTGCCCTGCTGCTCGCCGTCGCCGCTGACGCTCTACAACTGCTGGTCTTTCCCCTTTTCCTCGAAGGCGCCTTCTCGCCGCTCGATGATGTGCTTGATTTTGCGGTGGCCGCGGTGCTGGTGAATCTGCTGGGATGGCATTGGGAGTTTCTGCCATCCTTTATCGGCAAGCTGGTGCCGGGCGCCGATTTAGTCCCCTTCTGGAGCCTGGCGGTGCTGAGCGTTTATCGCAAGTGGAAACACATCAACATCCCCGTTGACCAGAGTGGCGATCACCACCCAGCCCTGCCGGAGTCGTAACGTTGGGCCCATTGCGGGCGCATCCTGAGGAACTTCTGCCACTGCACAACCGCGGCTGCGGTCAGTCTCGCGTCCGATGGCCCCCGCCCGTACCCCGGCTGGGCGTGGCCCTGGACGGCCTAACCCGAGCTCTTCGCCCGCCCCAAGCATCCCGTGGGAGCTGCCGCAATTCGGCTGCGTTTCTCTTGCCGATGCCACGTAAAGTATGAACAAATTTGCCCTCAGCCGCATAAAATAGGGAGGTTCAGACATCTCACACGATCGCGGGGGAGCAATGGTGTCGGCATATCATTCTGATGGTAGGGACCTGCAAGGGGATCTTCGACGCACTGATCAGCTAACGTTGGCAATCATTGGACTAGGAGTGATCTTTGCTGCTGTTGGCCTGGGCGAGGCCGTCTACCGCCTGGCGTTTCTCGATTTCGACGGGGCGACGGACCGCTTTCCTATCGAGATGTTCTTCGGATTGGCCTTCGCCTGGATAGCCATCAAAGTGGCCCGCAGAATCTTCCAACACCGGCGCCGCACCTCCGCCCGCATCCAGTTGATTCAAGATCGCAACTACCGGATTCGCCACGCGGCAGAGGCGATCGCGCCCTGGTCGGATCCCAGCAATCAGCAGGCGATCCGGGTAATACGCGAAGAGGTGAGTCGCATTGAATGGGCGCTGGCCGATATGAAACCTCTTTAGACACCAGCAAGGTCGCAGTCGTCCAGCACGAATAGCACCAACTGTGGACGTGTTTTTCTTGCACACGCTTGTCTGCACCCCGGGCTGGCAATGCCGAAAACGTCATTGCAGCTCGATATCCGCCAGGCCATAGATGTTCACGGCTTCCAGTTTGAGACGCAAGGTCTGCGAATTGCCGTGCACTACGGTTCTATACTCCAGCGGCTTCATATCGGAAAGGGTGCCGCTCCTACTAACGTTCCGCACCTGTTTCCCGGCAGGCAGCGCCACTTGCACCTCCAGGCTACGCGCTGGGGTAACCGTACCATCCAGGGTCACGTCGTAGTAGACTGCCAATACGAGAAAGCGCTCAGCGCGATCTGGCGGAAGCGGGATGTGCCACTTCGCTCTCCAACCGCTGCTGCGGCAGGGTTCCCCCACCCTAAAACAGCTCATCCCGGCTACGCCGGCGGGCGGGCACCGGCTCCCACAGAGCCTACTTTACGCAGCTGACACAGCTCCACAAATCGTGCAAAATGCATTTTCTGCGGTGGTCCTGGATCACTGCCAGGGAGAACAAAATGCCAGCGCCCCGTAAAGCCCCGCCGGATGCGGAGCTGCAACTACAGGGGTTCATCGATAAGTTCACGCCCGCCCACCAAAAGCTGATTCGCGCGGTGCGTAAGGCGCTGCGCCAGCGCTTCCCGGGCGCCAACGAGCTGGTCTACGATAATTACAACTTCTTTGTAATAGGCTACTCCCCGACCGAGCGCCCTTCCGATTCCATCGTGTCGCTCGCGGCGGGAGCTAGCGGCGTGGGCCTCTCCTTCCCCTACTGTGGCGCAGACCTTCCCGATCCCCACAAGCTGCTGCTTGGTTCCGGCAGCCAGAATCGCTTCATTCGTCTGGACTCGGCTCAGGTCTTATCGCGTCCCGAGGTCGAGGCGCTCATCGCCGCCGCTGTAAGTCGGAGCAAAGCGCCGCTACCGGCGGCGGCGAAAGGAAAGCTGATTATCCGCTCGATCTCAAAAAAACAACGGCCGCGACGCAAATGAAACTGCAGCCACGGCCTACCGTATATGTTGAAGATAGGTTTCCAATCGCTTGTACGCCTGCTTAGGCTCCGCTGACCCGTCCCATTGCCGCTCGAAAATGTCCAGGAATGCGGCTTCCGCATACATTTGCCGTTGCACATCGCCTTCGGAGGTAGCCCCCAAAGGCTTCTTCTCCAGGCCGCCCGCAGTACGTGCTGCCGCGAGCATACGCGCGGCGCGCGCCACTTCACCCCGCTTCCACGCCACATAGCCGCGGAGAAACCATGCGTTCGCGGCGTGAGGATTGGCCTGGCAGGCGCTGGCCAAGTCTTGTTCCGCCGCCGGGAAATTCCCCCGTGCCACCTCCACCTCGCCGAGGAGCACCAGGGTTCCGGTTTCTTCTGAGTTAAGGTGGAGGGCGCTCAGCAATGCTTCGCGCGCCGGCTCGAGCTGGCTTTTGGAACGCGCAGAAACGGCCAGCAGCTCTCCTTTGCGTTGAAAAGCACGGTGATTCTGGGGATTGATGCGCGAGAGCGTATCCAGCTCCGCAATCGCCGCCGGGATCTCTCCCATCGCCGCCAAACAGTTCGCCAGGTAATAATGTGAATCCTCATGTCCAGGATTGATGGCCAGCGCCTCGCGAAAAAGCTGCGCCGCTTTGGCGAAGTTCTGCTCCCGCTTCATTGCATCCATAGCCGCGTGCTGCTTCTGCCAGAACAGCAGCAGGGCCGCCTTATTCAGCGGCACCGGCGCCGCGGGCTGGGTGGCACCGCCCCGGTTCGGCGTGAAGACGCGAGCCTCGGAATCCCCCTGCGTAATATCCCAGATATGATTAGCGGGCAGGTCCCTCCAGGTCTCCGCCCGGCCGCGCAACCAGTGCACCTCGAGGCGATCGATCTTGGCGGCCCGCCCTAACCCAACGTGCACTCTATGGCTGTCCTGGGAAAGGTACGAAGCGCTGCCGACTGTACGGCGCAGCGGAATGCCACCGGCCCAGGCCACCACACTCGCTCCATCGCCGAATCCGAGCGCAGCGTTGCTGGGCGGCACCCGGCTGTGCAGCCGGAATTCGGCCCAGTTGCCTTGGGAAATATTGTTCCGCAATAAGCGCACGCCTTCGCCCTGATCTACGATCGCCACGTCCATTGCACCATCATTGTCATAGTCGGCCACGGCCAAGCCGCGGCTGACGTGCGGCTGCGACAACGAGCGGTTCCAGGGCGCAAGATCATAAAAAAAATTGCCATGATCATTCCAGAAGAGAAATGAAGGCATGGGAACCAGCTTGCGCGGGACACTCTGCTTATCCTCGAATGTGCTGCCGTTGGCGACGATCAGGTCCGGCCAGCCATCCGAGTCAATATCCACAAAGCTGGTTCCCCAACCCACCTTCTGCAGGGACGGTTGTCCAATTCCTAACGGCGACGCCACGTCCGTGAAGTGCAGCTCCGCTCCTCCCGCGAGCCCTTTCTGCTCGCTCAGCAAGGACTGGTATAAGGCGAATCCCTGCGCGACCCAATGAGAGATGAACAGATCGTCATCACCATCGCGGTCAAAATCTCCCGCCGCCAACCCCATCGATCCCCGGTACTCCTCTACCCACGCGCTGCGCCCGGCATCTACGAATTTCCCGTCATGATTAAGGAACAGCTTGTTCTCGGAAACGTCGTTGGCCACGTAGAGATCGGGCCAGCCATCGCCGTCAAAGTCGTGCCACAGCGCGCTCAGGCTCCGTCCCTCCGCGTTGGCAACCCCCAAATCTTCGGCGACTTCCGTGAACGTGCCATTGCCGTTGTTGCGGAACAGGAGATTCCGTTCCGCTTCATAGGACGCGGGATTGAGCGTGAACGGCACCTCCAGCCCAAATTGTGAGGAAGATTGCGTGCTCTCTCCCGCCTTGTACTTGACATATCCGCAGACATAGAAATCCAGATAGCCGTCGCGGTTGTAATCACCCCAGGAAACGCCCGTCCAGAAGCCCTTGGGCGAGGGAAAACTGTTATCTCGAACCAGGTGGCCGTGGTCATTGCGAAACAGGATGATGCTGTTGTAGCCGGTAACTACCAGGTCCAGCCAGCCATCGTTGTTGTAGTCTCCCCAGGCGGCAGCCATGCCGTGGATTCGTAAATCGGGAAAATCCTTAACCTTCTCGAACCGCCCATTTCCCAGGTTGTGATAGAGAATGGAGGGGGCGAGCTGCGATTCCGGGGCATCCAGCGGTCCCCCACCGCTCACGACGAACAGATCGTCCAGGCCGTCGTTGTCAAAGTCTCCCCACGCTAGCCCTGAACCCATGTCTTCCGGGAGCTGAGAGGTGCGTCCGCCCTGGAATTGCCGGAAGGCGCCCAGTCCGGCGGCCGTAGTGACGTCGAAAAAGCGGGGCTGTGGCGCGCCCGGCGGCAGCGCGCGCCCGGGATCCCGTAGTTCGTTGGCAACTGCTGACTGGGTAATTTGCTGCGTCCGCTGCGGCAGGACAGCCGCGGCATTGACCGGCTGATGACTCAAAACGTTGGTGACGTCCCGCGAAGCTTCCCCCGGAATGTACTCCTCGGGAGTGTTCTCTTTCTGGATTCTCCACGTGACCAGAGCCCCAACCAGGCAAAGAGCCGCGAAACTGGAAAGAGTCCAGACTACGCGGCGAAGTCGCCGTGACTGCGGCCAGACGCGCGGTCTGAGAACCTCTACCGGCATGTCCCGGCTTCTCTGGGCTGCGCCACGCAAACGTCGGCGGTGGCACTGGCAACATCCACCACCGGAGCGCTGAGGCCGGACTTTTCGCCCATCACATAATTCAGCAGGAACTGATCGATCTTGCGGTAGTGCAGGACAGCGGAGATATGCAGCTTGCCGGGGGTGCGGCCCGCGGGAACGGCGAAGACGCGATTCCCATTCGCCTCTGCCGTGGGAAGTTGTGGCGCGCCGGCCGGGCACAACACGTTGTATTCCACCGTGTCGGAATAGCCTGGAAACAGCGAACGACGATAGCGCACGCCCACCATTTCCCACAGATTGTGCCGGTCGATGAGATTGCCGTACTGGTCCACCGGTTCTGCCTTGAACAAAAATGTGCCTGGCGGAAGAAAGTGTCTTTGGTCGCGCTCTCCGGATGAATACACCAGCTTTCCATTTTGATCTTGCACGCGCAGCTCGACCCAGCTCTGGATCATGTC
>DATGIY010000051.1:0-3292 GCA_035295475.1 Terriglobales bacterium | reverse complement strand
GCCATCGCTGCTGCTGGCTTTCCTGGAGCAGATGCCCAAGGGCGGCGACCTGCACAATCATCTTTCAGGCGGTATTTACGCGGAGAGTTACATCGCCTGGGCGGCGCACGACGGTCTGTGCGTGGAGCGGGCAACCATGACTCTGGTCCAGCCTCCATGCAATGAGTCCGGCGGCAAGCCTCCCGCCGCGGTCGCCCTCCGGGATCCGGGCTTGTATGCGCAACTGGTGGACGCGTTTTCCATGCGCGATTGGAATGCCGCGCGCGATTCCGGCCATGATCACTTCTTCGAAGCTTTCTATAAGTTCGGGGCGGCCACCGCCGGACACACCGGTGACATGCTGGCGGAAGCGGCGGAGCGCGCCGCCGAGGATCACGTCACCTACCTGGAACTGATGTTCGGCCCGGACCAGGGCCAGGCAGCGGAATTGGGCAAGCGCGTGGGCTGGAATGGAAGCTTTTCTGGAATGCGCGGAAAGTTGCTGGAAGGTGGCCTGCCACAGGTGATTGCCGCCGCCCGCAAGTCGCTGGATGAAGACGAAAATCGCATGCATGAAGATTTACACTGCGGCACGTTGCAAGCGGAGCCCGGTTGCCGGGTAACGGTTCGATATCTCTACCAGGTGCTGCGCGGGCTGGCGCCAGAGCAGGTGTTTGCCCAGATTCTCGCCGGCTTCGTGCTGGCGCAGAACGATTCTCGCGTGGTCGGCCTCAATCTGGTCATGCCGGAAGACTGGTACGTGCCCATGCACGATTTTCGCCTCCACATGGAGATGATTGATTACCTGCATAGAACTTATCCCAAGGTGCACATCAGCCTGCATGCCGGCGAACTGGCGGAGGGTATGGTGCCGCCTGATGGCTTGAGCTTTCATATTCGCGATTCGGTGGAAACCGGGCACGCGGAACGCATTGGCCATGGCGTGGACGTGATGTACGAGACCAACCCCATCGCCCTGATTAAAGAGATGGCCCGGCGCAATGTGCTGGTGGAAATCTGCCTTACCAGCAATGATCTGATTTTAGGCGTCCGTGGCGATCACCACCCCCTGCCCATCTACATGAAATATGGGGTGCCGGTAGCTCTGGCAACGGATGATGAGGGAGTTTCGCGCTCGGATATGACGCAAGAGTACTTGCGCGCCGTGGAGGGATACGACCTCAGCTACACACAGCTGAAAGACATGGCGCGCGAAAGCCTGGAGCATAGTTTTTTGCCGGGGCAGAGCCTTTGGAGAGACGCCCACAGTTTTCGCGTGGTGAATGCGTGCGCCGCGGATTCGCCGGTCAAGGCCTCGCTTTCCCGCGCCTGTCGCCAATTTCTTGCTGCCAGCCAGCGCGCGCAGGTGCAGTGGCAGGAGGAAGCGGAGTTCGACAAGTTTGAAGCCAAGTTCTGAACAAGCACTTGGCACTTGGCAGTTAGCACTTAGCCCATGAACGTTATTGCGACCTCAGCAAGTGACTTCAGTGGCCAAGTGCTAAGTGCTAAATGCTAAGTGCCTGCAACGGTGATCACGCAACCATCCATGACTTCGGAGCGCACCGCTGACGAGTTCTCCCGTGCCGAGCAAGCAGCCCAGTTCGTCCTGCAGAAGACGGAATTGCGGCCGCGTATTGCGGTGGTGCTGGGCTCGGGATTGGGTGCTTTCGGCGATGAATTGTTGGAGCCGGCGCGGGTTCCGTACCAGCAAATCCCTTTTTTCCCCCGTTCCACCGCGGTTGGCCATGCTGGCGTATTAGTTGTCGGAAACTGTGCCGGAGTGCCGGTGGCTGCTATGCAGGGCCGCGTGCACATGTACGAAGGCTATTCCCCGCAGGAGGTGGCGTTCCCGATGCGGGTTATGGGCCGGCTGGGAGTCAAGGCCGTCATGCTGACCAACGCCGCAGGCGGCATTAATCTTGAATACAAGCAAGGCTGCCTGGTGCTGCTCAGCGACCACATCAACCTGCAGGGGCGCAATCCTCTGGTAGGGCCCAATGACGAGCGCTTCGGGCCCCGATTCCCCGACATGACGCGGGCGCACCACCGCCCCTACCGTGAGGCGGCTCGGGAAGAAGCGCGGCGCTTAGGTCTCACCTGCTTCGAAGGCGTTTACGCAGCGCTGCTCGGCCCGAATTACGAGACTCCCGCCGAAATTCGCTTTCTGCGCACCATCGGCGCCGATGTGGTCGGCATGAGCACGGTGGCCGAGGTGATCGTCGCCCGGCAAATGGGCATTAAGGTGCTCGCCATCTCCTGCGTCACCAACATGGCAGCCGGCATTCTCGACCAGCCCATCAACCACGAAGAGGTGCTGGAGACAGGCGAGCGCGTGAAGGGACAATTCATTGCGCTGCTCCGGGCGGTGATTCCGCGCATGGCCGCGGATGTGGGATGAAGCAGCGGTCAGCAGTCAGCATTCCGCCCATTTTTAGGGGCTTCAGCCCCGAAGGATCTCGCGTGCACTACGGCGTACCGTGCCGCTGCACGCGAGATGCTTTCGCGGCCAAAGCTCGGCACGACCGGCGCAATGTTCGATTGCTCGCGGCTGAATGCTGGCCGCTGAGCTGACTGCTTCCTACCATTTATAATCAATGCCGGCAAACGACAGGAGGACGCCCGATGGCTGGAGTAATTCCCGACAAATACACCGATCTGTTCAAGAAAAAAGCCTTTGCCAACCTGGCCACCTTGAACGCCGACGGCAGTCCACAGGTGACGCCGGTGTGGATTGATTATGACGGCAAAGACCTCATCGTCAACACCGCTGAAGGCCGGGTTAAGGACCGTAACCTGAAGCGTGACGGGCGCGTGGCGGTTGCCATCATCGACCCAGACAATCCCTATCGTTACCTGGGCGTAGAGGGCAAGGTAAAGGAGATCACCAAGGACGGCGCCGACGCCCACATCGACAAGATGGCGAAGAAATATCTGGGCATGGACAAATACCCAAATCGCCGGGCGGGCGAGGTGCGCGTCATCTACAAGATTCAGCCCGAACGCGCGCACACCATGGGATAACCGCGATCCTGACTGTAGAGACGTAATTGCTTAGCTCTCTACCCAAAGACTATATGCCTTCGCCTAAGTCCGCCGCCAACACGTTACGGATCATTCGCGCCACCCCCGAAGATGGCACGCGCATTGCACCCCTGTTTGACGCCTATCGCCAGTTTTACAAACACAAGTCCGATCTGGCGGGGGCGCGAGCTTTCATTAGTGATCGGCTGCACAACAACGAATCCGTGATCTTTCTGGCTGTGGCGGACGATGATGAGGCCCTGGGATTTGTGCAGCTGTATCCCTGCTTCTC
>DATGIY010000050.1:0-4724 GCA_035295475.1 Terriglobales bacterium | reverse complement strand
GTCCGCTTCCACGCCGATCCAGAAGACGCGCGCGGATCGGGCCGTGGGGAAGAATCCGTAACCGCGAAAGGCGAGATTGGTAGCCGGCGAGGCGACTTCCGCCAGCGCTTTCCTGATCGAATCCAGCTTGCGGTCGGGCTGCTCGCCAATGAACTTGAGCGTCAGGTGAAGCGATTCGGCCTGGACCCAGCGAACGTCGGGAGCGAATTCGCGGACACCCTGGAGGAAGCGGGCGATGCGCTCGCGTATGGCGGGCTCGATATCGAGGGCGACGAACAGGCGCATGATTAAGTTGCCAGGCCAGTGGCTATCGTAATAAATCTTCCAGTTCGATGGAGCGTTCCGTGCGCTCATCGCGATACTTGACGATCACCGGAGTGTAGACGGACAGGTTCCACTCCGCGGCCTTGCCTTTGCCCAGGGCCCGCGAACCGGGCACCACCACCGCGTTTTCGGGGACTGTGAGAGGCGAATCCCCGCCCGCTCGGTAAACCTCGCCGCGCACGATGTCATAAAGCGGCGTGGAGCGGGTGAGAATAGTGCCGGCGCCCAGCACGGCGCGCGCCCGTACCCAGGCGCCCTCATAGACCCCGCAATTGCCGCCCACCAGCACGTCATCCTCGATCACCACCGGCGCGGCATTCACCGGCTCCAGCACGCCGCCGATTTGCGCCGCCGCGCTCAGGTGCACACGCTTGCCGATTTGTGCGCAGGAGCCCACCAGCGCGTGGGAATCGACCAGCGTGCCTTCGTCCACATAGGCGCCCACATTGATGTACATGGGCGGCATGCAGATCACCGAGGGAGCCACGTAGGCGCCCTGGCGCACGGAGGAGCCCCCTGGCACTACGCGGACCCGGTCCGCGGTCCGGAAGCGGCGCACGGGGTAAGTGTCCTTGTCCACGAATGACAAGCCGCCATCCCCCGTTTCCGCCAGTTCGCCCAGCCGGAAGCCCAGCAGGATGCCTTGCTTGACCCAGGCGTTGACCAGCCAGCGCTCGCCGCGCTTTTCCGCGGCGCGAATGCGGCCTTGGCTTAGCGCATCGCGGAATTCGACGAAGACCTGGCGCGCCTCCCGAGCGTTCTCCAGTTCTCCCAGGGCGAAAAAACGCTCGATCGCAGCCCGCAGCTCTTCCATGCGGGGCAGTATAGCGAATGCGGGATTCGGGAACGAGGTTTAAGCAGTGAAGGGACACTCGGCCGGTTGGTTTGTCCTACCTTCTCAATTCCTCAATCAACAACGGTCCGAAAATCTGCATCTCACTCTTGTCATGGATGCTCTGTCGCCTCTGCTGGGCAAGACCATGGTGATCATCGCGCACCCGGACGACGAGGCCGTGGGCTGTGGCGCGCTGCTGCAGCGCATGCCGGCTCCCGTGGTGGTCTTCGCCACGGATGGCGCACCGCGCGATGCTTATTTCTGGGAGAAATACGGATCGCGCCAGGCCTATGCCGAGCTGCGGCAGGGGGAGGCACGGGCGGCTTTGGGTCTCGCCGGGGTGCAGCAGATTGAGTTCCTGCAAGCCGGCGAAGGGCAATTCGTGGACCAGGAATTGTTTCGCTGCCTGGCGCCGGCATTGGAGAGCCTTTCTGCCCTGGTACGGCGCCACCGGCCAGAAGCCCTGCTCACGCTGGCCTATGAGGGCGGACATCCCGACCACGACAGCTGCAGCTTCCTAACCACGGTGTTGGCACGGAGTTTTTCTTTGCCGGCATGGGAGATGCCGTTGTACTTCCGCCGAACCGACGGCACTGCACTGTGCCAGCAGTTTCGCGTTTGCAACGGCAGTGAGATTGCCCTTGAGCCCACCACCGAGGAACAAGAGGTGAAGCACCGGATCCTGGCTGCGTACGCTTCGCAGGGCGAGGTGCTGAAGCAGTTCAGCGCGGCCACCGAGTGGTTTCGCCCGCAGGCCGCTCACGACTACTCGCAACCGCCGCACGCGGGCGTTCTGAATTACGAGGCCTGGGGCTGGCCGATCAAGGGCAGCGAGGTCAGCGCGGCATTTGCTAATTTTCTACAATCCACCGAACTTACGCCCGCATCTCCGTCATGAGCTCTCCCCGGCTGCGAATTCTCTATATCGCCTATCCCTTGCTGCCGGTATCGGAGGCGAGCGCCGGCGGGGCGGAACAGATGCTGCGCGTGACGGAGCGGCAGATGGCCCAGCGCGGTAACGCTACCGTGATGGCGGCGTGCGACGGTTCGGAAGCTGCGGGTGAGCTGCTGTCCACCGGCGCGGCGCCCAGTCTGGCCGACAGCTTGCCGCAACGCGAAGCCGAACACAATGCGCGCATCCTGCAGGCGCTGGCCCGGCGGCAGCGGACCGCACGCTGGTTTCACCTGCTGCATGACATGAGCGGCACGTTCTGGCCGCAGGCCGGCGTGCTTAGCGTTCCGCTGCTGGCCACGCTGCACCTGCCGCGATCGTTTTATTCCCCTCCGATGTTCGAAAACATCCCGGCGAACGTTTATTTCAACTGTGTTTCTAAATCACAACTGCGCACGTTTGCCGGCCTTCCGCGCCTGCTGGGCGTGGTCCGCAATGGTATTGAAGTGGGCCGGTTTTCCTTGAGCGCCCGCAAGAACGGACACCTGCTCTGGCTGGGCCGGTTTTGCCATGAAAAAGGCGCTCATCTTGCCATTGCGGCAGCCCGCCAGGCTGGGGCCCGGCTGATCCTCGCCGGGCAGGTTTATCCCTTCAGCTATCACCAGCAATACTTCGAGCGTGAAATCGCGGGCCGCCTGAATGGCGCGGTCCGCCTGGTCGAAAGTCCAACTGCGGAGCAGAAGGTGCGCCTGTTGCGCCAGGCTCGCGCCGTGCTGGTGCCCAGCCTGGCGGAGGAAACCAGTTCGCTGGTGGCCATGGAAGCCGCTGCCTGCGGCACCCCGGTCATCGCGTTTCGCCGCGGCGCTCTACCGGAGGTAGTGCGCGAAGGAATCACCGGTTTTCTGGTGGATTCGGTGGAGGAGATGGCGCAAGCGATTCGCCGAGTTGATCAGATCAATCCCGCGGACTGCCGCCGGCATGCGGAAGAGAACTTTTCCGCCGTGCGCATGGCGGAACACTACGAGCGGCTCTATCGGCAACTGTTGGCGATGCCGCTGTCGCGCCCACAGGCAGCTTAGTTGCCGCCTCTGCTGATGCACTTGCACTCGCTGCGGATCAGAATGTTGCTCATGGTCCGCGAAGCTTCCCGCGCTTCCTGCAGGGTGGTGTAAGGGCCATGCCAGCGGGAATGTGCCTCGTCGCTGCCACTGGGGCGTCCGGTGCCGTTGCGGCAAGCCCCACAGGCCGAGCGGTGCAGCACGATTTTGTGCGGCCCCGCCTGCCAATTTTCATGAAGGAAAAAGGTGACCGGTTCGGGCGCGGGTTGAGGCTCAGCCGCGGGAGCGGCAACCGGCGTTTCCTCAGCCACGGCTACAGCGGCGGGAGAAATTTCCAGCTCATGTGAAGCAGCAGGCGCATTTTCCACCTGGGCGAAAGCGGCTGGCGCTTCCGCCGGCACTTCCGGGCTTTCTGGCGGAGGCGCGGTAACAGTATCGGAGCCTTGACCATCGGCGCCTGCGGCGGCCGCGGCTTCCGGCTGAGCTTCGGTTGCGGGCACCGGGGAAATTTCCGCGTGGGAAGCCGGAGCCGGACGCGGACGGCGAGGAGCGAGCGCCTCCGCGGCCTTGATTTCCAGGCCCGCGCCACTCATGACCTTCTCCAGCCGGGCGCGAGTATCCTCCTTCATGCGCACCAGGGGAAGCCGGTAGACTTCGCGGATCCTGCCCATCATGGCGAGCGCGGCTTTCACCGGAATGGGATTCGATTCCAGGAAATTGGCCTGCATCAATGGCAGATATTTGCGGTGCAGGCGGCGGGCGGTTTCCCAATCATTGTTCAACGCCGCGCGGGTCATCTCCGTCATCTCGCGGGGAATTTCGTTGGACACCACGGAAATAATGCCGGCGCCGCCGAGAGAGATGATGGGCAGCGTGACCGCGTCATCGCCGGAGAAGACCAGAAAGCTCGCGGGCACGGCGTTGAATACTTCCACGAGCTGGCCCAAGTTGCCGCTGGCTTCTTTCACCCCGATGATGTTGCGCAGATGCGCCAGCCGGGCCAGTGTGGCGGGCTCGATATTCGCACCCGTGCGGCCGGGCACGTTGTAGAGAATGATGGGCTTTTTTACCGACTGCGCAATGGCGCGAAAATGCTGAAACTGGCCTTCCTGGGTAGGCTTGTTGTAATAGGGCGAAGCGGTAAGGATGGCGTCCACCCCGGCGCGGTCGGAGAGCACACGAGCCTTCTCGATGGCTTCCCGGGTGCAGTTGGAAGTTGCGCCGGCCACGATAGGCACGCGCCCCGCCGCTACTTCCACGGTCAGGTCAATGACGCGCAGCCACTCCTTGCGCGAAAGCGTGGGCGTTTCCCCGGTCGTGCCGCAGGGAACCAGGAAATCGATTCCTGATTCCACCTGCCAGGCTACCAGGTCGCGCAGGGCCGCCTCATCCACCGCGCCGTCATGGCGAAATGGAGTGACCAGTGCTGTGCCACAGCCACGGAAATTCATAGCCTAATAGGATAAACCACTAGGGAAGTAGTTAGCATTGAGCAGTTGGCAATTAGCCGGGGAACAGCGTTTTCGAGCCCAGAGACCCGCTTCAAGCTAACTGCTAAGTGCCCAGTGCCGGTTTACCGCAGTTCCCGCCAGACATCACGAAAGTCGAAAAAGCC
>DATGIY010000049.1:0-12207 GCA_035295475.1 Terriglobales bacterium | reverse complement strand
GACGAACTGGCCAACCACCGGTTGCTCAGTTGTACGGCCTTCTTCCCCGCGGCGGGAAAGGCTCTTCCCGTTCAAACGCCGGCTTCTCCGGGCGGCGCGGCTGCTTCTCGCCGGCAGTGAACACCCGCTCCTCGCTGCGGCCGATCTTCTTGTGGGCATGCAGGCCTTCGAGGATGAACTCCGCTCCCGAAACCTGCACTTCCTCCGCGTCTTTGGACTTGATGCCCAGCGCGCCCAGCTTGTCCAGCAATCCCTGGATATTTTTCAGTTCCTGAAAAAGCTGCCTGGCGCTGCTGCCGTCAGCCAGCTGGATTTCCCCGCCCAGATCGAACCAGGTGACTACCTGCTGCAGGTTCACGCCGCCGAAATACTCGTCGTAAGTTTTGGCGATGGCGGCGCGGATCAGTTCGCGGCCGACATTATCCGCGCCCCGCATCTCGCCTTCGTACTCCAGTTCCAGCTTGCCGGTAATGGCGGGCATGGCGGCGTAAACATCGCCCACGCGGGGCACGACCAGATCCTCGCGGTTGCGGATGGCGCGCCGCTCGGCATTGGAAATAACGTTTTCCATGCAGCTGATGGGCAGGCGCTGGCTGATGCCGGAGCGCTTGTCGATGCGCTTATCCTCGCGCGCCGCGAAGGCTACGCGCTCGATCACCTCGCGCACATATTTGGGGATTTGCAATTTGTGCCCATTACGCTGCGTCCAGGCTTCCTGGGTGGTGATAGCAATCCCTTCTTCCACGCTCACCGGATAATGGGTGCGGATTTCCGAACCGATACGGTCCTTGAGCGGAGTAATGATCTTGCCGCGCGCCGTGTAGTCCTCGGGATTGGCGCTGAACACCAAGGCGACGTCCAGCGGCAGGCGCACCGGGTAACCCTTAATCTGCACGTCGCCTTCCTGCATGATGTTGAACAGACCGACCTGGATCTTGCCCGCCAGATCGGGCAGTTCGTTGATGGCGAAGATACCGCGGTTGGCGCGGGGCAGCAGACCGTAATGCACGGTCAGTTCGCTGCTCAGTTCGTGCCCGCCTCGAGCCGCCTTGATAGGGTCGATGTCGCCGATCAAGTCGGCAATGGTCACGTCGGGCGTGGCCAGCTTCTCCACGTAGCGCTGCTCCGGGGAGAGATAAGCAATGGGCGTGGCGTCGCCCTTTTCGCCCAGCAATTCCCGACAACGGCGGCAGATGGGCGCGTAAGGATTATCGTGAATTTCGCAACCGCTGACGTAGGGCGAGTGCGGGTCGAGCAACGTGGCCAGGGCGCGCAGAATACGGCTCTTGGCTTGCCCGCGCAATCCCAGCAGGATGAAGTTGTGCCGAGAAAGGATGGCATTCACGATCTGCGGTATGACCGTATCGTCGTAGCCCACGATGCCGGGAAACAGCGGCCCCGGCTGTTGCAGACGAGCCACCAGGTTGTCGCGCATTTCGTCTTTGACGCGCCGCGTGCTTACCCGTTGCTCGGAAAATTCGCTGTGGCGAAGTTCGCCCAAAGTGCGCGGCAGATTCATGAAAACAGACCCCCACGGAGGAACAACATTGACCCGATTATACGCTCAACCGGCGTGGCCATTGCCGCCCGCCTTGTCCCGGGCTTTGACCGCGCGCCGCAGGTTGGGCAGGATGGCCTCATAGTATTCGATGAGGCCGACAACTCTTTCGGATTCCGAGCGCAACCCCAGCAAGGTTTGCTTGAAATCGAGATCGAGGGGCAGGCCGCCGGCAAGATGGAAGGAGAGTTGCGGGTCCTCGGGATCAGGAGGAGCGGACTCCGCGGTTAGCAGGTCCATGATCTGGCGGTGGAGCTGCAGGGCTTTCTGCACCTCCACGGCCTTGATCGCGCCGGGCTCGTCCTCGAAGTAGGTCACTTCGCCCTGCAGGAACGAGCGTTCGTGGTTGACGTTGCGAATCTGAAAGCGGCGCCGCCCCTCGCTGACAATATCCAGGCGGCCATCGTCATATTTCTTGGTAACAGTGACGATTTCGGCCGTGCACCCGATCTCTGCCAGGCTGCTCTCCTTGGCGCGCACCACGCCGAATTCCAGCTTCCGTTCCAGGCACTCGCCGATCATCTCCTTGTAGCGCGGCTCGAAGACATGCAGCGGCAGCGGCGTGTCGGGAAACAGAACCAGGTCCAGCGGGAAAAGAGGCAACAGAGAACTTTCCAAAACTCCTCCGCCATCCCGCCGTCGTGGGGGCGGGAGACATCCCCTGATTCTACTCCGCAGACTTGACTTCCCTGGCAGCGCCGGAATACAAGCACCCCATGGCCTCCGCAAAGGAAATGGACTTGACGGGACGTGTGGTGGTAATCACCGGCGCCTCCATGGGAATTGGCGAAGCGCTGGCAGCCATTTTCGCCGCCCGCGGCGCCAGCGTGGTGCTGAGCTCGCGCGACGCCGGCCGCGCCGAAACCGCCCGCCAGCGCGTCGGGCACAGCGATCGCACCGTGGCCCTTTCCTGCGACGTGCGCAACCGTGAAGAAATCGACAAGGTAGTGAGCCTTACCCTGCACCACTTCGGGCGCATTGACGTCTGGATCAACAACGCCGGTTATGGGATGAGGGATTCAGTGGAAATGATGGACATGTCCGAATGCCGCGCCATGTTCGACACCAACCTGTTTGGCGCCATCCAGGGCATGCAGGCAGTGATTCCGGTAATGAAGCAGCAGGGCAGCGGAACCATCATCAACATTTCCAGCGTGGCCGGGCACATTCCCCTGCCCTACTCCGCCGCCTATTCCGCCACCAAATTCGCCATGAACGCGATCGGCAAAGCGGCGCGCGCGGAGCTGCACGGGACGGGAGTCCATGTGCTGACGGTGTGCCCGGGATATGTGAAGACCAACTTTCAGACGAACGTCGTTCGCGGCCGCACAGGGAGGGAGTTGCGGCGGCCAACGCTCGGCATCACGGCGGAACGGGTGGCCCGGGCAACGCTGCGCGCCTACCTAAAAGGCAAGCGCGAGATCGTGGTGCCCTGGACCAACCATATTTACGTGAAGTTCTATCAGCTTTTCCCCGGGCTGGTGGAGGACAGCATGGCGCGGATGGCGAAACCGGCAAGGCAGGCGGCGGAGACGAGTGGGGTAAAGAGATAGAGTTTCGAGTTTCGAGTTTCGAGTTGAAATGCAGAGGTCCTTCGCCTCGCGCTCCCTCGCAAGGCTCGGTCGCGCTCGTCTCAGGATGACAATTTCATTTTGCAGCTGCCTTACACTTTCAGCCGTGAGGCGTCGGCTTCGGGAGGCAAGCCGCTCTGGGTGGTAGTGCCGCTCTGCGCCTGGTCGGAGGCTTTGACGGCGGCTTCGGCAGCCTGAAAGCCGATCTTGGAATGCGTGCCGTCGCAGAAGGGCTTGCTCACGGAGCCGCCGCAGCGGCACAGCGAGAACGACAGCTTGCCCTCCTTCATTCGCGCCGAGAGATCATACTGGTTGCCGTCAGCGTCCACGACTTCAATGCTGCCGGGGGCCGCCTCCACGCGAAAAGGTCCGTTTCTGCGTACTGTGATCTTGACGTCAGCCATGCGAGCCTCCAAAGCGGTTCGACTGCCTAGACTAAAGGAAGCCATTGGCAGTTAGCAATTGGCGCTTAGCCAGCCACGACTGTTGCCGCTCGCAAACTGCCGCGGAGTTCATGGGCTAAATGCTGAGTGCCAAGTGCTAATTGCTATTTCCCATGCTGCCGACCGGCTCGGGGGCTGAATGCCAACTGCTACTTTTTGAACGCCACATTGACCAGCAGCTTGTCGCCCTCGATGTCCACCACGTTGCAGAAGGTGCGGTCGCGGCGGCGGCTGAAGTCCAGGCCCACGCGGCTTTTACCCACGCGCAGGTTGCGAATGTGAAGGTGGTCGAGCCAGTCAGGCAGCTCAGGATTAACGATGTTCAGCTCCCTGCGCGGGGCGCTGGGCCGAATTCCCAACACCGAAGCCAGCACCAGCAGCAGCGCGCCCGAAGCCCAGGCCTGGGGCGAGCAGGAAACGGGATAGTGCACCGGCTCGTCATTTTCCCGGCGCTGCACGCCACAGAAGAGTTCCGGCAGACGGTAGTCGCGAAAATTCAGCGCCGCCTGAAACAGCGCGGTCAGCAGCTGCAGCACAGGGCGGCGAAATTCGTTGAGCGCCAGGCCATGGGCGATCAGCGAATTGTCGTGCGGCCAGACCGAGCCGCGGTGATAGCTGAGGGGATTAAATACCCGCTCCGAACTAGCCAACGTGCGCCAGCCCCAGCCGGTAAACATGTCGTCCTGCATCAGGCGGTTGGCGACGGCGCGGGCGCGGTCGCGGCTCAGAATGCGGGTAAACAGCAGCTGTCCGGCATTGGAAGAGACCACCTCCAGGCGGCGTTTCTGGGCGTCCAGAGCCATGGCGTAATAGTTCTGATCGGACATCCAGTAGGCCTTTTCCAGACGCCGGGCCATATCAGTAGCTTCCCGGCGCAGACGCTCGGCGCGGTCCGTGTCGCCGAAGGCGCGCAGCACGGAAGCCATGCGGTATTTGGCTTCGTAAACGTAACCTTGCACTTCGATCAGCGCCAGAGGGGGCCGGGCCACGCTGCCGTCCGGCCGCATGTTGGCGTCCCAGGAATCTTTCCAGCCCTGGTTGACCAGCCCCTTGGGCGAGCGGCGCAGAAATTCAACGAAGCCGTCGCCGTCCAGGTCGCCATAACGGTCCATCCAGTCGAGCGCGCGATAGGCGGCGGGCAGCAGCTCGCGCATGAGCTCGTCGTCGGCCGTCCAGTTATAAGTTTCACTGAGCAGGATCAGGAACAGCGGGGTGGCATCCACCGAGCCGTAGTAGGGGCCGAAGGGCATTTCCCCGCTGCGGGTCATCTCGCCATTGCGGAATTCGTGCAGGATTTTGCCGGGCTCTTCGTCGCGCCAATCGTTGTACTCAGTGCCCTGGTAGCGGGCCAGCACGCGCAGAGTGTCGCAGGCCAACTGCGGGTTCAGCGCCAGGGCCTGGTAGGACGCGATGATGGAGTCGCGCCCGAAAATGGTGGCGAACCAGGGAATGCCGGCCGCGATGGTGCACTGGTCGCCGTCGGGGATCTGCAGGGCGTGGAAGTCTCCTATGGCGGTATCGAGCGCGGCGTCGAATACGCCATGGCTGCTGCTGAAAATGGTGGAAGTGCTCTGCCACTGGGCATAGTTCTCCCGGCGGCGGCGCAGGTTAGCGGCAAAATCGTAATCATGAGAGGCTGACTCGCGGCCTTCCACGTACGGCGTGACCGTGACTTCCATCTGAAAACGCTTCAGCGGCGGCAGCTTCAGTTCCCAGCGTGCGGAACGCTCTCCCAGCTGCGCGGGAGCGGGATGCAGGGCGATCAGGGTATGACGCAGAATGCCGTCCAGCCCACGATAGTAAAAGGAAATGTGGTCGCGCTCCGCCACCGGCCGGTAATACTGGCCACTGCGCGACCGGGGACAGCCACGCACCTGAAAGACGTCCACGAAATCGGCTTCGAAGGAAAGCTCGATGAACATCTCCACCGCACCCAGATTAAAGTTCTCGAAGGTAAAGCGGTCGAAGAACACGTCATTGCCCAGCAACTGCTCGCGGCGAATGTGAATGGTGTTTTCCGGCAGGTCGAAAGAATCGCGCAGAGTGATGTTGCCGGTGGTCAGTTCGATTTGTGAAACAAAAGTATTTTCCGTGCTGGAGGACAGCACCACGGCGCGATGCCCGCCGACCTTTAATTCCAGGTAGCTGAGAAAGCGGGTATCGTCGTGAAAGAAGCCGACGTCCGGCGCACCCGCCGGAGTAATGTCGCCCGCCACCGTGGTGGAAAGGAAGGTCTTGCCCTCGATGAGGGTGAGGTTATTGACCTTACGCGGCTCCAGGGTCTGAAAGGCGACTCTCGGCTCCACGTAAGGTGAAGCCATCTCCACCAGTTCGGCTTGCGCTATCGAGATACGCGAGCTCATGCCACCGCACGTTGCTCCTCAATGCGAGCGGAAGGCTTGGCCGCCTTCCCGGCAGCCATTATGCCCTGATACAGCTTAGCGTAGCGCAATACCATCTGTTCCAGCGAGAAGCGTTCTTTGACGTACTGGCGCACCATGGCGGGGGAAACGGCGCCGCCGATATTGCGGGCCCTCTCCGCCATCTCTTCGACTGAGCGGCAGACAAAGCCGCTCACACCGTGCTCAATGACCTCTTCCACCGATCCTCCTGCGAGGGCCAGCACCGGTGTGCCGCAGGCCATAGCTTCCACCATGACCAGTCCAAACGGCTCATCCCACTGAATGGGAAACAGCAGAGCGAGAGAGTTGCCTAACAGCTCGTTCTTGGCTGCCAGGTCTGCCTCTCCGATGTACTCGATAAATTTGCCATCCAGGTGAGGTTGAATTTCCCTCGCGAAATAGTCACGAAACATAGGCTGGACTTCGCCCGCGATCTTAAGGGGAATGCCCGCGCGCTTCGCTACCTGAATGGCCAGGTGAGTGCCCTTGATGGGGCTGATTCGTCCCAGGAAGCTCAGGTAGGGCTGCTTGGTTTCACAACATTGATAACGCCCTATATCGATGCCATGGTGGATGGTCTGCAGGTGGGGCATCACTTCCTGGCGGCGCTGAAACTCGCTGATGGTCACGTAATTCACGTCCGGGAAGTAGCTGTAGAAATCGCTCAGTTCGGGCACATGCGGGTGGTGCAGCGTGTAAACGAATGGACGGTTGACGAAACGAGAGCAGATCAGACCGGGTAGATTATTGATATGAATAATATCGCTGGTGCGAATGGCGTCCTTCACTGCCCAGGAAGTATGATTAAGATCTTTGAGGTTGTCGTAGACTTCACCTCGGATGGGCCACTGTGACTTGGGAAAGAGCCAGCGGGTTTCAGCCTCCACGCTGGATTCCCCGTTGGCGTAAACCACGACTTCGATTCCCACCTTCTGCAGGCCTTTGGCCAATTGAGCAATAAACAACTCTGTACCACCATAGACCTTTGGCGGCACACTTATGAACGGTGGCGCGATAATCGCGACTCTCACCAGAGGACACCTCCTCACAGGATTTTGCTGGCTTGCAGGTGGAAAGAGGATTGGGCAGTGTTACCTGCCCACACCGATAGATGCTCTGCCCCTCAGGCAGGTTTTCCTACGCACCGATTGAGATTACCTGGCTCACGCAGATTGAGAGCGGCAGATATCTAAACTCTAGCCGCGGCCTGTTCCGATGAGTCCACTGTGCCCAAAGCGCTGGCGGCAGTGGCCTGGTTGACGTACTGCTCGAATTGCTCTGCCCGGCGCTCCGCCGTGTGCTCCGCCAACACGCGTTCCTGAGCTCGCTGTCCGATGGACCGCAACTCCGCTGGATCCTGCAAATAGCGCACCACGTCATCAGGGCCGCTGGGTATCAGAATCTCCTTTCCCGGCACAAATAAGCTGTCCAAGCCGGGCCAGTTGTCGGAAACCATGGTCGCGCCGCAAGCCGCCGCCTCGAACAGCCGCACGGAAGGAGAGTAGCCGGCTTTCACCATGGCCCGCCGGGTCACGTTCAAAGTCAAGCGCGAGGAACTGTAAAAGCGCGCGTGCCAGCGCGGGTTCAGATGGCGAATACGGCGGACGTTCGCCGGCCAGCGCAGGTTGCGAGGGTACTGCGGACCGGCAAGAAGAAACTTTTGCCCGGGCAGCCGCCGCGCCGGCGTACAGAGTAATTCCTCGATTTTGGGCTGGCGGTCAGGCGCGTACGTTCCCATGTAGCTCATATCTGACTCGTAGCGCTTGTGCACTGGCCAAGGCCGGTACTCGCTTGCATCCACGGAACAATAGAGCGGAAGCGCCCGGCGCGCTCCGAAGCGCTCTTCCAGTTCGCGCAGCATGGGGCCACCGGTAAAGCTGAAATAGAGATCGAAGCCGGGGATCTGATCGCCTTGCAGGTAGTCGGTAGTTCCGGTTTCCCGCAGCTGGGCGACTGTGACCGGCGTGTCGATGTCATAGAACGCCTTCACCGCCGCGGTCGATTCCAGCACTTCACGGATGGCGGAAATGCCATCCGGAACATACGACCCCACCAAGGCCACGTCGCAGCCGCTTAGTTCCCGGCGTACCTGAGGAAGAACCGCCCTCCATTGTTCAAAAATGCGCATTTCACAAAAGGCGGGATCCGGCAGGTCACGATTGGAGGCATACCATTCCAGGTTCTTTTCGAAAAACACGATCCGGTGCCCGCGGGCGTGCAGCGCGCGCGACAAGGCACGAAAGGTGGTGGCGTGGCCATTCCCCCAGGCCGAGGTGATGGACAGCCCGAATATGACGATCTTCACTTCCGTTCCTCCCGTTCAGGCGACCGCGATATGCCGTGGCTCCGAGGCCACGCTCGGTTCCCCAGCCGGCCGCAGGACCGCGTCCACCGCCTGCGCGCGCAGCCGGTACGTGTGTTCCCGCAGGGCCCGGGCACGCATGGCGTCGCCGATGCGCCGGGCTTGGGCTGCGTCCACCGTTCGCAGCAGGTGAACAATTTCTTCCGCCGCGGAGGCCAGCAGGATTTCCCTGCCGGGCTCAAAAAAGGTCTCGGCTCCGGCCCAGGCGTCGGATATTACGCAGGCGCCGGCGCCGGCCGCTTCGAAGACTCGCGTAGGTGGAGAGAAGCCGACTTTGGCCATCGACTCGCGATTGATGTTCAGCACCATGCGCGCCGAACAGTTCACGCGATTGTGCTCGCTGGTTCCCACATGGCCAATCCAGCGGACGTTGGAGGGCAGCGGTTTACCGCTCCAGCCTTCGCCTCCCAGAATGAAAGACAGCTCCGGTGCTAACCCCGCGGCACGCAGAAAAAATTCTTCCACTCGCCGCTCCCGGTCGGGCAAGCGATGTCCCACAAACAGCAGATCACAGCTCAGCTGCGCATCAGGCGCTACCGGAAAGTGGCTCTCCGGTTCGAGTGCATTGTAGACCGGGTAGCAGTTCCTCGCTCCCAATTGGAGGTACCGCGACACTACGGCCGGCCCCCCACCGTAGGTGAAGATGTAGTCGTATTGCGGAATCAGGCTCAGAAAGGGGTCATCCGCGTTCTCTTCCAAACGAGCCAGGGTAGCCGGCGCGTCCACGTCCCAAAAGGCGGCCAGGGTGCCGCAGCAGCGGCAGCGGAGAACTTCCCGCTCCAGCCACTCGTCATCGGCCCCCACCCCGCTGTGCTTGATGACGAGATCGGCGTCGCAAGCCCGCGCCAGCATACGGCTGAGATCGCGCGGCGTGGAATACACCACCACCTCGGCGTAATCGATTTCCCCAGCGTCGCGCTTTTTCTGGCGATCGTAGATATCGGGCTCGGCAAAAACGATCTCGTGCCCGAGGGCGTGCAGATTTTTGTAGATGCCGCGGTAGTAGGTGGCAGCTCCATTCCAGTAACACGAAGTCAGGCTGGAGCCGAATACAAAGATTCTCATTTTCCCAATTCCTCGCAGATCTCCACCAATTGCTCAGCACGATGCGCGCAGGTGTGCCGCGCCTGAATGGTTTCCAGGCCGCACGACGCCAGCTGTTGACGTGCAGCGGCGTCCGACAGCAGATGGCGTAATTCGGCCGCCATGGCCGGGCCATCGGGCACGCACAAATAGTCCTCGCCGGGGCGGAAAAGCCCTTCCGTATCGGTCCAGGGCGCGCACACCAGGGGAATGCCGCAAGCCAGCGCCTCAAATACCCGAATGGTGGGCACCCCGCTCAGGCCATTGGCATACTGGCGCCGGGGAACGTGCACGGTGAGGAGGCTTTCGCCAAAGGCCCGCGGGACCCGCAGATTGGGCAGGTAGCCGCGGAATTCAATACCCGCTGAAGCCAACTGCTGCCGGCCTTCTTCCGGATAGCGCACGCCGTGCACCGCGACTTTGTGTCCCGGCAGAACCGATGCCGGCCCGATCAGGAATTCCTGCAGTTCCCGGGTGCGCTCCTCATCGCCCCAGTTTCCCACCCAGATGACGTCGGTGTTCTTGCTGGCGGGCGCAGGCCGGAAATTGCTGGTGTCGGCCGCCTCATGAAACGTCCAGGCATGGCGCACTCCGAAGCCATCCTGATAAATGCGGCGGATGGCTTCGCCGAATGCCAGCACGCCGTCAAACGAAGCCAGAGGCAGCCGGAAGATCTCCTGGGGATTGCTATAGGCACGGTGGTGGGTATCGTGGAACAGCAGGCGGAAGCCCAGCTCGCGCTTCAGGGACGCGATCGTCTCCACCATCTGGGGCGGGTTCCATTCATGGATGATGACCACGTCAGCGCCGTTGAGTTCCTCGCGCGCCCAGTCGCGAAAAGCAGCGTCGTCATGGTAGAAGCGCACATCCAGCTCGGGGAAAGCGCGCCAGAACTCCTGCACCACCTGTTGCGCCCGCTCGCCTTCCTCGTGCAGCAGATTGGCCGGGGACCACGCGCCGTGCTGTTCGTAGCAGCGCACTTCGTGGCCCTGGCGGATCAGTTCCCGCGCCAGGCCACGAAGAAAATGGGCGTTGCCGTGGTTCCAGTCGGAAATCCAGGAGTGAGCAAAGTACCGCAGCTTGAGCGACTGACTCACGCCGCCAGCACCTCCGCTCCCACCAGGGAACAGTAGAGCTGAAGATAATCGTCCACCATGCGCTCCGCGTTAAAAAGCTGCAGCGCGCGGCGGTAGGCCCGTAAGGCACACGCGCGGCGAAAAGCTGGGTCGGCGGCCAGCCATTGAATTTTTTCCGCCAGATCGGCCCCGTCGTTCGTCCGGAAATAAACCGCGGCATCGCCCCACAGCTCGCGAAAGCTGGGAATATCGTTGGCAACCAGGGCGCAACGCGACATTGCCGCTTCCAGCGGCGCCAGCCCAAAAGGCTCATAGCGTGAAGTAGCGGCGTAAATGGCGGCACGCGTGTACAGCAGGCGCAGCTGCTTCTCCGGGAGCATGCCTTTCAGTTCCACGCGGGCCGTGGCGGCCAGTCCGGATTCGCCGCGCAGCGCCTCCTCGGGATGGAGTTCGGAACCGGCAATCCACACCGGCAGCGCCTGCGGATACTGGGTCAACAGCGACACCTGTTTGGCGCAATCCCATAAGCGGCCGACCGCCAGCACCGCCTCGGTCTTGGTCATGTGGGGATTGAATAGCCGCGGACTGCGGCCGTTGTAGATCACCGCGCTCTGCGGCAGGCGTCCGTAAATTTCACGGAGCATGTTCAGCATCCAGCGGGAAGGGGCAATCACCGCGGTCGCGGCGCGCAGGCCACGGCTCACAACTTGCCGGTACCAGCGCAACCAGGGGCTTAACGGCGGCTCTTCCCCATGCACCGCGATCCACCAGCTCACGACGTCGCTGTGCGCCACCACGACCCGGGGAAGGTCCGCAGCCAGAGTGCCATAGCAGTACTGGTTGAGATGCAGCAAGTCAGGACGAACTTCCCGGATTACCGCCTCCAGAAAGCGCGTGGATTGTTCCACATCCTTTTGCGACTCCTGCATCCATTCCAGGCGGAAGGCCGTAGGACGGAAATCGAGCCCGTGCAGACCCTCCATCCATGCGCTCTGCCGCGGCGTGGGAATCTCGCCAAAGCTGACCAGCGTGACCTGTACGCCGTGGCGAATCAGTCCCGCCACCAGCTCTCGCGCATAGGTCCAAACCCCGCCAACGGTATCGGCGGTTACTAAGACGCGCATTCCAGTTCCTCGATGGGCGCCGGGCGCTGCTCCTGGATATCGCTGTAGCCCTTGGGATTGAAAGTCGAGGTGTAGTAATGATGGGCGCGTTCCCAGGCCTGATCGTCGGGCGTGCCGAACATCTGCTGATAAAGGGGCGTGCCTGGGAACGGGAACATGGGCACGGGCTCGCTCACCCACACGTCGTGCGCCTTCAGCTTCTGCTGCCAGCGGCGAATTTCGTTGCGGTCGTCGTGGTCGGTGAGAATCAGGTTCGCCTGCACCCAGGGGATGCGCTGGCGGGCGTAGATCAGCAACTCGGTCAGGCGCTCGGTGGACATGCGGCAGTTCTTGTTGAGTTCGTCGCGTCCGGCATCGGTGATGGATTCAATGCCGCACTCCATCGATATGCAGCGCGCGCGCCCCAGCAGATCCAGCGTCTCTTCATTCCACAGATCAATGCGCGTCTGCAGACCGATGCTGACCTTGCGCCGGGCAATGCCTTCCAGCAGGCGCAACACGTTCTTGCCCACGCCGAAGATCTCGTCGATAAAGTAGATATAGTTCACGCCGCGGGCGATCACGCGATCCACCTCGGCCAGCACTGCC
>DATGIY010000048.1:0-2082 GCA_035295475.1 Terriglobales bacterium | reverse complement strand
CCGCGGATCTGCTTGTACTCGGTGATCTTGCCTTTCTGGGTGCCGCCGACAGAGGTGTCAATGTCCACGGTGGCGTTAAGGGTCTGGATCTGCGCCGCCCGGCGGTTGATCATGGCGACCAGTTCCTGGGTAGTCGCGGTCTTCAGCGGGGCCGTGCTCATGCGGCTCTGGGCCTGGCGGGAACGGAACAGGCACCCGGTTAGGGGCAACAGCACAAGGAGGAGTAAAGCCTGGCGGGGAGCACGCAGCATAGGCGATCTGGTCAGTTTAGATTCCCGACCATCAGTATACAGATTCGGAAAATGATGAGAGCGGACGTCAGCCCGGGCGAGGGCAGCGCGGCCCGCATAACCTCAGCTAGCTGGCGTAGAAGTTGGCGTTCCTTTCGGCGAAGGCCTTCAGCTCTTCCGGCAACTCGTCAACGGCGTAGATGGAATTGGAGGGGCAGACGGGGACGCAGGCGCCGCAGTCAATGCACTCGGCGGGGTTGATGAAGAGCTGGTCCACGGCTTCGAAGTTGGGCTCGTCCTTCTTGGGATGAACGCAGTCGGTGGGGCAGACGCCGGCGCAGAGCTCGTCTTTCAGGCAACCCTCGGTAATCACGAAAGCCATACAGTCCTCCCCGGGGCATGCCCCGCAGGGCCAAGCTAGCCGAGGAGGGGCGGCGGTTCTGTGACCCGTGTCACACCGGGCTGAGACCCCGATTACACCGGGGGGCGGGGACGGAAACCTAGAATCGGGCCGGGGGATCACTGTGCCCGGTGATGCAGCTCACATCACGGATGTGCAAGTCCTGCGGCGGCTGCGGGCGGCGGTGCGCGGCGCGGTGCAGGGGGTGGGCTTCCGCCCGTTCGTGTACCGGCTGGCCGCCGAGCTGGGCCTGAACGGCTGGGTGGTGAACTCGGCCCAGGGCGTATTGGTGGAAGTGGAGGGAGACGAAGCGTCGCTGCGCCGCTTCCTTGTCCGGCTGGAGCGCGACAAGCCGGCGATCGCCTTCATCCAGAGCCTGGAGTCGGCATTTCTCGACCCGGCGGGATTGCGCGGGTTCGAGATCCGCGAGAGCCAGGGCGGCGAAAAGACGGCGCTGGTGCTGCCCGACATCGCGACCTGTCCCGCCTGCCTGGGAGAAATTCACGATCCGGCGGACCGGCGATATCGCTATCCGTTCACCAACTGCACCCACTGCGGGCCGCGCTTTACAATCATCGAGAGCCTGCCCTACGACCGTCCGCGCACCACCATGAAGAAGTTCACCATGTGCGAGCGCTGCGCGGCGGAATACCACGATCCTGCGAACCGGCGTTTTCACGCGCAGCCCAATGCGTGCCCGGATTGCGGGCCGCAGCTCGAGCTATGGGACGCGGGAGGCGCAGCGCTTGCGCAAAAGCATGACGCGCTGAGTGCAGCGGCGCTGGCGGTGCGGGATGGGCGGATCGTCGCGGTCAAGGGGCTGGGCGGATTCCACCTGCTGGTGGACGCGCGCAATGAAGACGCCGTGGCCGGGTTGCGGCGGCGCAAGGCGCGCGAGGAAAAGCCGTTCGCGCTGATGTATCCCTCGGCAGAGATGGCGCTGCGGGATTGCGCCGTCTCGGAGGTGGAGGAGCGGCTGCTGCGCTCGCCGGAATCGCCCATCGTGCTGCTGCGGCGTCGCGATTGGGGCGGGGACGAGCTGGCGGCTTCCATCGCGCCGCGCAATCCTTATCTCGGAGTCATGCTGCCCTACACACCGCTGCACCACCTGCTGATGGACGACCTGGGATTTCCGGTGGTGGCGACCAGCGGGAATCGGTCGGACGAGCCGATCTGCACGGACGAACGCGAGGCGGTGGAGCGGCTACGCGGAATCGCCGATGTTTTCCTGGTGCACAACCGGCCGATCCTGCGGCACGTGGACGATTCCATCGTGCGCGAGATGGCGGGGCGGGAAATGGTGCTGCGGCGGGCGCGGGGGTTCGCTCCGCTGCCGGTGCAGGTGGAGCGCGATCTGCCGCCGCTGCTGGCGGTGGGTGCACACCAGAAGAACACAATCGCGACCGCAGTCGGCAGGCAGGTGTTCGTCAGCCAGCACATCGGCGACCTGGA
>DATGIY010000047.1:0-2251 GCA_035295475.1 Terriglobales bacterium | reverse complement strand
GTGTGCGCGGCCAGCTCCTTGTGCCCGGAAACGAAATCCGCGTGCAGATGGGTCTCAAAAATGTGACGGATTCTCACTGCATGGTCCGCCGCCGCCTTCAAGTACAGGTCGACATCCCGCTGGGGATCGACCACCACGGCCTCTCCCTCAGACGCGAGCATGTACGAGGCATGCGCCAGACATCCCAGATAGAACTGTTCAAAATACATGGAGCACCCCGCGGATTTGTCTAGAATGCTAGACCAATTCCACGATCAAATCCATGCAGATATGGAGGCAGATTTACGAGGGCAGCGGAGTGATGAACTCCAGCCCGAAGCAGAAGCCGTTCCGCGAACGCACGATGGCGGGCAAGCGCGACGGCGTGGGCATGTCGAACTCAACTTCGAGCAGGTCACCAGGGTTCAGCAGGATGCCTGCATACAACACCATGCCCCCCTGGCTGAGTTCGGTGCCGCGGCCTTCGACCACGGTCGTGGAAAAACCTTTCGACGTGACCACCCGAACCGGCATATCTACGGGCAGCCGTTCCCAGCGTCGCGTCGGTCCGGAAGAGTTTGGCATTTTGGTAATCATCAGCCGCATCCGGCCTCGACGCAAATTACTAAAGTGATACCGCAACACTCTCATGGAATGGAATCACGCATGCTGGCCGGCACGCGCCTGGTGCTTTGGACGGTACGACTTGAAATACCACAGCGCGGTAAGGCCTCCGGCCACTCCAAGAGCGATCAAAACGTACAGGAATGGCTTGTAATACCGGCTCAGCCAGCCAACAATCGCAGTCCCGTACAGGCTGCCCAGATAGGCCACCGCAAAGAAGCGAATCCCTCGTCCGATGGCGAGTGCCGTCAGGAACCTCTGACGGGAGTACTGCAGGACGCCGGCCGCCATCAGCACGGGCACCATCGGAAACGGAGGCGGTATCATTGACCCCACCATTACGGTCATGAATCCTCCCTTCTCGAATTTCTGGTAGACCTTCTGCGCGCGGCGTGCCCCGATTTTCTTCTCCAGACTTTCTTTGCCTCCCTTTTTCGCGAGGCGGTAAGTGAGGTACCCGCCGATGACGGCCCCCAGGGTCGCCATTCCCCCGTAATAAGGCCACCACTCGCGATTTCGGGCCGTCAGAAGAATCGTAAACAGGTCCATCCCGCCGGGTATGGGGATCACCGAGTTATCGATCAGGCCGACCACGATCAACCCGGGCCCGCCCAGGCGAAGCGCCCACTTCCACAGATCGCCGGTGACGAGAATGGAGAACATAATTGGCATGGCGCAATTTACGAGGCTGCTGCTTAGAAGCCAGATTGTCTGATTGTGATGCTATGGAATTGCTTTGGAGAAGTTGCAGCGAGCTGATCATTGCGCAACATCGTACACACGGATTTGGAAATCTTTGCGCCTCTCCTGTAGAAGTGCCTCCGGTGAAGCATTCAGCTGGAGCATGAGCCGGATCAACTGCGCTGAATCGCACTCCGCTGCATCGAGGCCCTCAATTCGCAGTAATGCTCCACAATCGCAGGGGCGCAGGTGTGCAGCCGAACACCTGCAGGCAGCATCCAATTGGGTACCGCTCCTGGAGCGCTATCCTGTGCTGTCGTAGGCTTCCGGATGGTAAATTACACCGTACAGTTATTCCTGCCGCACCCTGAAAGATAAACTGGTTGGCGTTGACTAACAATTCGCAAACACCGTCGCACCGGCGGTGGATTTGGCCCGCGTTTGCTCTCATCCTAATTCTCCTGATCGCTTATTCCTATCTGCATCAAACGCCCCTGAAAGTGCGGGCTACGACGGTGCAGCGCGGTCCGATCCGCAGCCTGGTTTCCACTAACGGAAAAGTTGAGCCCATTCAGAATTTCAGTTTCGAAGCGCACTCGCCGATTGCGACCACGGTCAAGCACATCCTGGTGAAGGAAGGCGACCACGTCCGCAAGGGCCAGCTGCTACTGCAACTCGATGACGACGACATCCGCACGCAGGCCGCCCGTGCCCAGGCACAGGTGCGGACCGCGCAAGCCGATCAGGCGGCGCTGCAAAACAGCGGCACGCATGAAGAGGTCCTAACCCTTCAATCGCAGCTGGTCAAGGCCCGCAGCGCCCGCGATTTGGCCCAGCACAACCTGGATTCTCTGCGCCGCCTGCAACAGGATGGTGCGGCGTCTCCCGGGGAAGTCCGTCAGGCCGAGGACACCCTGCAGCGCGCGCAAGCCGACCTCACCCTGCTCCAGGAAAAGCAGAAGGGACG
>DATGIY010000046.1:0-5648 GCA_035295475.1 Terriglobales bacterium | reverse complement strand
CGCTGAAGCTAATGTGCTGGATCGGCATGGCGGCGGCGGTGCTGCTCACCATCAACATTTGGCCGCGCGCCATGCTGCTGGTCTGCCTGGTCTCGTATCTCTCGTTCATCGCGGCGTTGCAGGACTTTTCCAGCTACCAGTCCGACGGCATGCTGCTGGAGGCCGGCTTCATCGCCTTGTTCTTTGCCGCCCCCGGGCTTCGGCCTGGCCTGGGACGCGGACATCCCCCCTCGCGGGCATCGCTGTTCCTTTTGCAGTGGGAGTGGTTTCGTATCTATTTCGAATCCGGCTGCGTCAAGCTGCTGAGCGGCGACCCGCAATGGCGGCACTTCACGGCCATGGATCAGTACTACCAGAATGGCCCGCTGCCCACCTGGATCGGCTGGTATGCGCAGCACTTGCCGCACTGGTTTCATGCCGCCACGGTTGGCCTCACCTTCACGGTCGAGCTGGGAATTGTGTTCCTGATGTTTGTCCCCTGGAGGCGGTTGCGAATACTGTGTTTCCTGATCGTGACCCCGTTTGAGATCGGCATCATCCTCAGCGCTAATTACACTTTCTTGAATTACCTGGTGCTGAGCCTGGGATTCCTGCTGCTGGACGATGGCGCGCTGGCCTGCTTGCGTCCGCAGCGCCTGGGCAAATGGCTGAAGGAAAAAATCACGCCCCAACGGGAGAGCTCGCAGGAGAGTCGTGCCCCCGTTCTTAACCAAACTGGCTGGATTGGCCGCTTGGGACAACATCTCTCCGCTATTCGCCTCGCCCTCCGCGCGGCCATGCTCACCTGGATCTTCTATGTCACGGCGGTGCTGCTGTTGTGGATGTTCTTTCCCCACGTGCCTCTGCCCACGCAGCCGGTGAGCGCCCTGGAGCCCTTTCGCATCGCCAACCGCTATGGCCTGTTTGCGGTTATGACCCGCGCCCGCTACGAAATTGAGTTTCAGGGCTCCTACGATGGCAAGACGTGGACCGCCTATCCTTTTCGCTACAAACCGCAGGACCCGGCAAAACCGCCGGGCATTTATGCTCCCTACCAGCCCCGCTTCGACTGGAACCTGTGGTTTGCCTCGCTGGACAACTGGCGCGACAACCCCTGGGTAGCGCATACCGAAGAATTGCTGCTGATCAACGATCCCGAGGTGCTCACGTTGTTCGCCAGGAACCCCTTCGCCGATAAGGCGCCCACGCAGGTACGGGCGGTGCTGTGGCAGTATTGGTTTACGGACATGGGCACGAAACGGCAGCAGGGTCTCTGGTGGCGCCGGCAACTGCTCGGACTGTACGCGCCCGCTCTGGAACGTCAGCCTGACGGCAGTATACAAGTGACAGCTATGCCCGGGACGCCTCCGCCCCAGCCGTGAACCCTCTTTTGCCACGGAGAGACAGAGACATCCGTTCTATGGCCGAAGTTGTGCCCGCAGCAAACTCTCGCGTAATTTCCGCATCTTTTGATTTTTAGCCGCCACCGCTCGCGGGTTTGCGGTACGCTGGATCAGGCATAAGGCGCGACATTTTTCAGGAGGCAGCGATGAAAGCATTTCTCTTTGGATTAGGAATGGGCATTGGGCTGGGAGTCCTGTTTGCTCCCATGAGCGGGCAGGAAACCCGCGATAATATTGCCGAGCGCGCCGGCGATCTGGCTAACTCCGCGCGCGAGACTTTCGAGCAGGGCCGGGACAAAGTGCGGCGCGGGGTCAGCACCTTGCGCAACATGACGGAAGGCGAAGATCGCCCCACCGGCACGGAAAGCTCCGCCGTTTAATCTCGAGCAGGGAAGATTGGCGATTGGGACGCCGCCAGCCCGGAGCCCCGGGCTGCGACTATGTGCGGCTGTTTCCCAATCGTCAATTTCTGTCTGCAGCCTGGCTTCTGGACGCCTGATCTGGTGCTCTTGCCCTCCGCCGGTTTATGCTGTTTCCCGCATTTTTCGGAGGATAGCAGATGAAGCAGGCAATCGGCGTATTGGCAGTGGCGTTAGCCATGTCGTGTCTGGCCGTGGCGCAGAATCCGGTCATGGATAGCGTGCGGCAAACCATGCAGCGGCAGGAGAAAAATCTTATCGGCGCAGCTCAGGAGATGCCGACGGATAAGTACACCTTCCACCCCACCCCGCAGCAAATGACCTTCGGCATGCTGGTGATGCACATTGCTGAATCGAACGACTTCCTGTGCTCCCGGATCGGCGGGGTCGAGGCGCCCAAGCAAGGGAAAGTCAAGCTGGAGGCCACTGATCCCAAGGACAAGCTGGTTTCGGCGCTGAAGAGTTCGTTCGATTTTTGCACCTCGGCGCTCAGCAAGGTCAACGATTCTGATCTGGGTACCCAGGTCAAAGTGTGGGGCGGTCACGAGATGTCCAAGGCGGGAGCGGCTATCGGGCTGACCAACGACTGGGCCGATCACTACTCGCAGGCTGCCGTGTATCTCCGGTTAAACGGACTGCTGCCACCCAGCGCCAAGAAGAAGGACGAGTAACCGTTCTCACTCTCCAGCAACCGCCGGCGAGGGCGAGTTCCCAACCGCCGCCTTCGCCGGCAGTTCCTCATCCGCGCTCACATATAATTAAGACCTTCTGGCATGAGCCAATCCGTTTCGGCTGTCAGTTTGTCTTCTCCTGAGTTGCGCCGCCACGCGCGGACGCGCGCCCGCATCTTCATGGCCGCCCTCATCCTGTTGTGGGCGGTCATTTACGTCTCCAGCTTGTTTCAGCCCGCCTTACTGGATGACGCTGACTCCGTTCATGCGGAGGCGGCGCGGGAAATGCTTCTTCGCCACGATTGGGTCACGTTGCACATCGATGGCATCCGCTACCTGGAAAAAGCGCCGCTGCTCTATTGGGGCATGGCTGCCAGCTTCCAGATCTTTGGCGTACGCGAATGGAGCGCGCGCCTGCCACTCGCCGTGGGCGTGTTGGCGCTCATGCTCGCCACTTTCCGCCTGGGACGGCGGGTTTTTAGTGTCAAAGGCGGTTTCTATTCCGGGCTCGCCCTGGGCGCCTGCTTCGGAATCTATATCTACACCCGTTTTCAGATTCCCGATGTGCTGGTGGCGCTGTGGCTGACGCTCGGCTTCGATTTCTTCCTGCAGGGGCTGGAGGAGTGCCCTCCCTCGCGCCTGGCCTGCTGGGGCCTGGCTGCGGCCACCGCGCTGAACGTGCTGACCAAGGGCCTGATCGGACTGGTCTTTCCCGGGGCCATCATCCTTGTTTTCCTGCTGCTCACCCGCCACCTGCGCCACTTGCTGCGCATGCGCCTGATTTCCAGCGCGGTGGTGTTTCTGGCCGTTGCCGCGCCCTGGCACATTCTGGCGGCGCTGCGCAATCCGACCCAGGGACACGTTCGCGGCTTCCTATGGTTCTATTTCGTCAATGAACACTTTCTGCGCTACTTGAATGAACGCGTGCCTCGCGATTATGGCACCGTGCCCCTCGCCGTCTTCTGGGCGTTGCTGTTGTTGTGGCTGGCGCCGTGGAGCGCTTTTTTGCCGCAAGCCGTACGCGCCGTTCCCTTGCGCCTGCGAGCTATGCGTTCCCAGCTAAGCGCCCGCGACCGCGCCAATCTTCTGTTCCTCGTCTGGGCGCTGGTGATCATGGCGTTCTTCAGCTTCTCCACCCGCCAGGAGTATTACAATCTGCCGGCGCTGCCCGCGATTGCGCTGCTGGTCGGTGGCTGGATGGGCCGGGAATCCGATTCCCCCGCGGGCAGCCGCGAACGGCGCGCCGGCCGCATCTCCTCGCTGGTGCTGTTCATCTTCGGTGTTGCCGGGTGCATCGTCGCCGGGATCATGTTGCGGCTTTCGGAAGCGGCGCCTGCAGGCGCCGAGTTGGCGGACCTGTTGCATCAGCGCGCTGCTACTTCCTACGTGCTCTCTTTTGGGCACATTTTCGATCTCACACCGCAGGCGCTGGGCGTCTTTCGCGGGCCGCTGGTGGGAGTAGCGCTGGCCCTGCTGCTGGGCAGCGGGCTGAACTGGTACCTGCGGCGGCGCGGCTCGCCGGGTAAGGGCAACATGGCGCTGGCGGCGATGTCGATCGTGCTGCTGCTGTGCGTGCACTCCGCGTTCGTTACCTTCGCGCCTATCCTATCCTCGAAGAAGTTGGCGCTCGCCATTCAGCAGCATTACCGGCCGGGCGATACCATTGTGATTGACGGCGAATACGAGCAGGGTTCCACGCTCAACTTCTATACCGGTATCCCGGTGCACATCCTGCATGTGCGCAGCGCTAATTTGTGGTATGGCTCGCAATTTCCCGACGCGCCCCAGGTATTCGAGACCAGGGAATCCTTCCTGAAGTTGTGGCAGGGACCGGGACGCGTGTTTCTGTGGACGGAAGGCCCGCACCCGCCGCAGTTCGCGGGGCTGAGCGCGTATGAAGTGGCCCACAGCGGAGGAAAATACATCCTGAGCAATCGCGCTACACCCTAACGCACGGCGTGAACTTCGCGAGCGCGGCACGGAAAGCTAGTTGTCACCTCCGCTCGAGGTGACAGAATCTGAAAGCAGGCGCGAAGTTGCCGCTAACTGGCTGGCAGCCGTCATGCACGTGGGCCGGGCTCCAGATGAACGAAGAAACAGTCCGCGACAATCAGCGTTCATCAGCGGCGAAAATGAACTTTACTCGCTTGGCGAGTCCAGAGGCACCAGGCGTTTGTTCCGAACTAGAAACTTCTTCCCCCGCCAGGTGACGGTATGTCCAAAGAAGCTGCCCACCCACACGGCAAGCGAAATCAGTTCGCGTAACGGAACCAGCCACAGGTCACGGACAATTTGCGAGTCGTGCAGCACGCCCAATCCCACTACCAGCGTGGAAATTAAGCGGGTAAAGAACGCGGTGCCCAGCAAAACCCAGGCCCAGGCTGCGCCCCGGGAGAAGACCACGGCCGCGATTGCCCAGGCAAATCCGAAGGTGAAGATCAGCCCCACATAGCCCCAGCGGCGGGAATCGCGGGTGCTGCGGCCCCAGCGCATCTGGTGCTCGACGAACTCGCTAAAGCTGTAATCGGGCACGTAAGTCTGCACCACCGGGTCAGCCAGCACCACCTTGTAATTGGCGCGTGCCACCCGGTAGCCCAGTTCAAAATCGTCGGCCAGATACTCGAGCAGGCCGGCAAAGCCGCCAATATCCGCCAGCGCCTGGCGGCTCACCGCCAGGGTGGAGCCCAGGGCGAAATGCATGCCGCCTTCGATCTGCCGCGCTGCCAGAACTCCGCCCATGAATTCTCCGCTGATGCCCAGCGCTTCCAGACGCGAGCCCAGGGTTTTGCCGGCGATGCCGCGATACAGGCAGGTCACCAGCCCCACCTTGGGCTGCTCAAAATGCTGCAGAACCTGTTTCAGATAATCCGTGGGCACCTGGATATCGCTGTCATTCACCAGCAGGTAGGAATGCCGGGCCAGCAATTGCATCTGTATCAGATTGCTCACCTTGGTGTTCGGCCCCAGATGCTGCGAACACACCACCAGCTGGATAGATAGGTTGGGGAACTCGCGCTGCAGCCGCTGCACGTCCGCGACCACCGGGTCCTGCGCATCGTCCACTCCGAAGATGATCTCGTAGTGGGGATAATCCTGCAGGCAATGGCTGCGAAAGCACTCGTAAACATGCTGGTCGCTGCCGCGCAGGGGCTTCAGGATGCTGACCGGTGGAGTGA
>DATGIY010000045.1:0-2559 GCA_035295475.1 Terriglobales bacterium | reverse complement strand
CCTGGGCTACAACATTGGCGGCGTGAATACTCCGGCCAGCGAGACGCCCATCACCCCCATCATCATTGGCGACGGCAAGCTGACCATGGACTTCTCGCGGGAATTGTTCAAAGAAGGAGTGATGGGCACGGGCATCGCTTTTCCCACCGTGCCCGAGGGCAAAGCGCGGGTGCGCACGATCATGACGGCCACTCACACCCGCGAAGAACTCGACCGCGCCCTGGAAGTGTTACAGCGCGTAGGCAAAAGGATGGGCATTCTGGGCCGGGCTTAGCCGCGAGTACGACCGCCAGTTGGCGTGTCGGAAGAGTCCTGCCGTCCGCCAAAACCAGGTGAGGCAACGTTTGTTGGGGCAGGCTGCATCTACCCAGTGTCTCGCCGTCTTTACATAAGTTTCTTCGTGGGAATGTTGGCGCCCCGTGACCGCTTCGCAGCCCAAACCAGAACCGGCCGAACCCGAGCTTGCGCGTTCGGAAAATATTGCAACGCCGGTCGCCCGGGAACATTCCGATTCGCTGCACGTGCTGCTGGAGGCTTCCGCCAGCCTGCTGGCCAAGCCCGACCTGCGCGCCGTTCTGGACCGGATTCTGGAACTTTCTCGGCAATTGATCCACGCTGACGCCTATGCGGTGTGGCGACTGGATGAAGACGGCAGCACCTGGCGAGTGCTGGCCTCGCGCGGGCTATCGGCGGCTTACCTGGAAATGTCGTCCATCCCGGCTACGGGCATTACCGAATTGGCCGATGAACCTATCGTGGCCGCCGACGTGAACGCCTTGCCCCTGCTGGAACATCGGCGGCGCGCTTATGCCGCGGAGGGTGTGCGCTCGCTGGTAGCCTTGCCCTTGCGCATTCAAGGGCGCAACGTAGGCACCATCACTTTTTATTTCCGCAGCCCTCGCCAGCCACAATCCGGCGAGTTGCAGCTGGCGGAACTGCTGGCCAATCTGGCTGCTTCCGGCATCAGCACGGCGGAACTTTACGAAGAACAGGTGCGCCTGCGGCAGCAGGCGGAAGCGCAGCGGCGGCGCGCCACCTTTCTGGCGCAGGCCAGCGCGGCCCTGGGTTCGTCCCTCGACTTCAACATCACCCTGCAGCGCGTGGCCGAGCTGGCGGTTCCGGAAGTGGCTGACTGGTGCGCCGTCTTCGTGGGCAATGAAAAAGGAGCGATCGAGCGCACCGCCGTTGCCCATCGTGATCCTGCCAAGGTCAAGCTGGCGGCGGAGTTCCACGACCAGCACCCACCCAGCCTGGCGAGCGGCAGCGCCGTGGCTACGGTAATTGAGACGGGCGAGCCGCAGTTTTTTCCCGAGATAACCGAAGACCTGCTGCGGCAGAAGGTGGATGATCCCGAGCGCCTTCGCCTGGTTCGTGAGCTCAGCATCAAATCGGTGCTGGTGGTTCCCATGGCTTCGCGCGACCGGGTTTTGGGAGCTTTGATATTGGTGACGGCGGAATCGGGGCGGATGCTTTCGCCCGCCGACCTGGAGCTGGCCGAAGCGTTGGCTGCGCGCGCCGCGGCCGCCATCGATAACGCTCATCTCTATCGCCAGGTTCGCCAGCAGCTGGAGGAACGCGCCCGAACCGAGGTGGCGCTGATCAAGACGGAACGGCTGGCCACCGCCGGCCGCCTGGCCGCCACCATTGCGCACGAAATCAATAATCCTCTGGAAGCGGTCACCAATCTCATCTACCTGGCGCGCACCGCTCCCCCGGAGGAGGCAGGCCGCTATTTGCGGATGGTCGAGGAAGAACTCTCGCGCATTGCCCACATCACCAAGATGACTCTGGGTTTTTATCGCGACAGCGGCGCTCCCGGCGCGGTGAACATGGGCGAATTGGTGCGCGAGGTTCTGGCGCTTTATGAAGTGAAGCTGCGCGCCAAGAACATCCGCGTGCAGTTCGAGGAAGGTGAGCCCCAGTCCATTCTGGGATCCAAGGGAGAATTGCGCCAGGTGCTGGCCAATCTGGTGGCCAATGCTCTGGACGTCCTGCCCAATGGAGGAGCCCTGCGCTTGAGCATCCGCACTGATCTCGGTATGGTTCAGCTGCAGGTTGCCGACAATGGCTCCGGCATAAGCAGCGAAAACCTCAACCGCATTTTCGAACCCTTCTTCACCACCAAGGCCGAACTGGGCACCGGGCTGGGGTTATGGGTCTCACGGCAGATCGTGGAGAAGCATGGCGGCACCATCGCGGTGGAAAGCAGCCCCGCGGGCACTTGCTTCACCATCTCACTACCCGCCGCCTCCCAGCTTTCGCGCGCCTCCTGACAGTGAGTAAGCCGCCGGCCAGCGTCTAACGCGTGCTGGCGACGGCGGCGCGTTTCTCCATCGGCACAAAAGAACGCTCCTGTTCGCCGGTATATACCTGGCGCGGGCGCGCGATCTTTTGCTCCGGATCCATGAGCATCTCGTTCCACTGCGCCAGCCAGCCCGCGGTGCGGGGAATGGCGAACATCACCGTGAACATTTCCGGCAAAAAGCCCATGGCCTGATAAATGATGCCGGAGTAAAAGTCCACATTGGGATAGAGCTTGCGCTTGACGAAGTATTCGTC
>DATGIY010000044.1:0-3097 GCA_035295475.1 Terriglobales bacterium | reverse complement strand
CCATTCTGCTGGTGCTCTAGTCCGATTATGGCTACCAATGCCTCCCCCGCACGGCCCCACGACACCCGCGTTCTGCACTGGGTGGCGCTGGCGCTTACCTCAGGGCTTGGCCCTACCCGCGCGCGCCATCTGGTGGAATATTTTGGCGCGGTGGATCAAGTATTTCAGGCCTCCCTCACCACTCTGGAAGCGGCCGGTATTCCCGCCGCCGCCGCGCAGTCGTTGGCCACCGGCAAATCGCTGGAACTTGCCGATGAAGAGCTGGTCCGCGCCCGCGCCGCCGGCGTCAAGCTGGTGACCCTTGGATGATGGCAACTACCCGGCGCAACTGCGCCAGATTTATGATCCACCACTCATCCTGTATGTGCGCGGTGATCCCGGGCTGCTTTCGCAACCCTCGCTGGCGGTGGTAGGCACACGCCATCCCACACCCTATGGACTGGGCATGGCAGAGCGGCTGGCCTGCGATCTGGCGGCCCGACACCTGGTAATCGCCAGCGGCCTGGCCCGCGGTATTGATGCCGCCAGCCATCGCGGCGCGCTCGCCGGACGCGGCAAGACCCTGGCCGTCTTTGGCACCGGCGTGGACGTAGTTTATCCCCGCGAAAATCAGCGTTTGGCTGATCAGATTCTGGCTACCGGCGGCGCCTTGTGCTCGGAGTTCGCCCTGAACACCTTCTCCGCTCCCCAGAATTTCCCCATTCGCAACCGTATTATCAGTGGGCTGGCGCTCGGCGTCCTGGTCATCGAAGCGGGCGAATACAGCGGAACCCGCATCACCGCGCGTTGCGCCCTGGAGCAGAACCGCGACGTTTTCGCGGTTCCCGGCAACGTGACCAACCGCCAGGCCTGGGGTCCCAACACGTTGATTAAGCAAGGCGCCAAGCTGGTGGCCACCTGGGAAGACGTCTGGGAAGAACTGCCGGCCGCCATCCGCCTGCAACTCGCCCCTCCCCAAGCTGAATCCTCAGCCCCCTCCACCGCATCTCTGTTCGAGGAGGACACGCTCACTCCTCACGAACGGCGCATCCTCAGCCTCCTTCGGGCCGATGAATCCACCCACATTGACGAGCTGGTGGAACGGCTGGAGCCCGAACTTTCTTCCTCGGAGATATTTGCCGCCCTGTTTGAGCTCGAACTCGCCGGCAAGGTGCGCCAGCTGCCGGGGAAGAATTTTGTGAAGAGCTTCTAGCTGGCTAGCTAACTGGCTGACTAGCCAGCTAGCGAAGCTGAAAGCGAGGACCTCATGAAAGATTACAAACATCCCGATGTCTGGACGAAGGCGCACGAGCTGACACTCTCCGTCTATCAAGCCAGTTTTGGATTTCCAAGAAGTGAAGTTTACGGCTTAACGAGCCAGATGCGCCGTGCCGCAATCTCGATATGCGCTAATATCGCTGAAGGTTCTGGCCGGAAATCAGATAGCGAACTGGCCCGATTCCTGCAAATTGCAAGGGGTTCAGCAAGCGAACTTGATTACCATGTCCTGCTCGCACGCGATCTGAAATAGTTGCCGACATCGGCATATGCGGAACTCGAATCTAAGGTCCGAGAGGTACAACGGATGCTAACTGCCTTTTCGCAATGCGTCCGACGCGACATTGCGGCAGGCAAAAAAAAATCCTAAAACGGCGGGCCACGGCGCTGTGCTTTGAAAGATTTCCTCAGGTGTCATCGGGCCGGGCACATATTGACTCGAGTTAGGCAGCTAGTCACTCAGCTAGCCGGCCAGTCAGCTAGATAGCTAGTCAGCCCGGTTTCGTGCTAGCTTCATTATCAACCACCACCCGCAGAGGGGTATTTTGGCAAAAGGATTAGTCATCGTCGAATCGCCGGCCAAGGCGAAAACCATCAAGAAATATCTTGGCCGCGGCTACGAGGTTGAAGCCTCGCTCGGCCACGTCAAAGACTTGCCCAAAAGCAAACTAGGCGTGGACATCCAGAACGACTTCGAGACCGATTACATCGTGATACCGGGCAAGGAGAAGGTCCTGACCAAGCTCAAGAAGCTGGCCAAGGATGCGGAAGCCATCTACCTGGCGCCCGACCCGGACCGCGAAGGCGAAGCCATCGCCGCCCACTTGGCGGAAGAGTTAGGCAACGGCGGCACCCGCAAAAAGAAAAGGAATGGCGTGCCCGTGCACCGCGTCACCTTCAACGAGATCACGCAGCGTGGCGTGCGCGAAGGGTTTGCCCAGCCCCGCGAGATTGACTGGAAGCTGGTGGACGCGCAACAGGCCCGCCGCGTGCTCGATCGCCTGGTGGGCTACCAGGTTTCGCCGCTGCTCTGGGACAAGGTGCGCCGCGGCCTCTCCGCCGGCCGGGTGCAGACCGTGGCCCTGCGCCTGATCGTGGAGCGCGAGCGGGAAATCAAAGCCTTCCAAAAGCAGGAATACTGGACCCTCGATGCTCACCTCGCCGCCGGCAAGCCGCCAGCCTTTGATGCCCGCTTCCTGGGCAAGGGCGAAGAAAAAATTGAAATTCCCAACGGCGAAGAAGCCGAGAAGTTGCGCGCCGCCCTGGAGCAGGCCAAATGGTCGGTGCGCTCGGTGGACAAGAAGGAGCGTCGGCGCAACGCTGCTCCGCCTTTCACCACCAGCAAATTCCAGCAGGATGCTTCGCGCAAGCTGCGCTTCAGCGTTAAACGCGCCATGATGCTGGCCCAACGTCTTTATGAAGGCGTGGAACTGGGCGAGGAAGGCCTGGTCGGGCTAATCACCTACATGCGTACCGATTCCGTGCGCGTCTCCCAGGATGCGGTCACGGAAGTGCGCGAAGTGATCGGCTCGCAATTCGGCAGCGAATATCTGCCGGAAACGCCCAATACCTACAAGTCCAAGAAAGCGGCGCAGGAGGCGCACGAGGCCATTCGCCCGACCTCGCCGGCGCGCCATCCGGATGCCATCAAGCAATACCTGCAGGAAGATGAATACAAGGTTTACAAGCTGATCTGGCAGCGCTTTATCGCTTCACAGATGAATCCCGCCGTTTTTGACCAGACTACGGTGGACATTGACGCCGATACCGGCCGGGAAAAGTACTGGTTTCGTGTCACCGGCTCCGTGCTCAAGTTCGACGGCTTCCTGAAAGTGTACGA
>DATGIY010000043.1:0-4199 GCA_035295475.1 Terriglobales bacterium | reverse complement strand
TTGTCGGCGCCGCCGTAATAAAAGAGCCAGCGCTTGCCAGTGTGCACCATGCCTTCCACGAAGACTACATTAGGAACCTGGCCGACTTTTTCCCACTCTTGCTGAGGCTCAAAGATCGGGGTATCGGCGCGGGCCAGCACTTTGCTGGGATCATGCTTGTCGAACAGCACCCAGCCGGTGCGGTAAACCAGGTGATCGTCAGCGCCGTTGTATATAAGGAATATGCCGTCGTGGGTGATGACCGGCGGCGGGCCGGGCTCGACCACGCGGGAATCGAACTGGCCAGGGCGGCGCGGCAACACGGGCTGCGGGAGGGCATCGGTCCAATGGAGCAGATCGGTGGACCATGCCAGGCCCATCTGGTCGGTGTTGTCGGGCTTGGTGCCCAGGTAGTACATCCACCATTTGCCGGCAATCTGGCGCGGGACGATGGCGCCGGACTTGGTCCACTTCACATTCCATTTTCCTTTGTAGGCGGGCAGGAGAATGCCACGGCGCTGCCAGTGAACGAGGTCGCGGGAGGTGGCGAGGCACAGCTGGGCGTCATGCTTGTTGTAGCCGGTGTAGGTGAGGTACCAGAGGCCGTCAATCTTGAGCAGGCGCGGGTCTTCGACGCCGCCATCCTTTTCGTAGTCTGTTTCGGGAACGAAAACCGGCTGGGCGCGGCGGGTGAAGTGTACGCCGTCGCGGCTGGTGGCGTAGCCCAGGCGGGAGGTGCCGTTTTTGTCCTGGGCACGGTAGAGCATGACGAACCGTCCGCCATCCTTGACCACCGCCGGGTTGAAGGTGCCGGCGGATTCGAAGCCCGTTCCTTGCGGGCTGAGGATGGGCTGGCTGGAAAGCCGCTTCCAGGACCCGAAAGGAGGCGTGAACTTCGAGCCACGTGCGGCCAGCAGCAGAACTACGCCCATGCTGAGCAGGGCGAATCTGGCCAGTCGCGAGGTCATTTGCCGTCAGCTGAGGCCGCGGGCAGGGTTTGCAGACGTTGCACCCAATCCGGCGGAAGCTCGTGCAGCAAGGCGAGAAAGGCGCCATTGGTCCAGCCAAAGCCAATCACGTTAGCGGCATAGCCGACCGCCACCTTGGTTTCGTCGGAGCGGGTCACAACGTTGTATTTTTCGCGGATAGTGCCGTCGCGGCGAAAATTCTCGTCGATCATGGAGAGGAAGCGATAGCTCAGGCGGTTGGCATCATCGTTGAAACCATAGCGGCGCAGGCCCTCGATGGCCAGCAGTTGGGTAGGCGCCCAGCCATAGGGATAATCCCACTGCACTCCGGTGGGGTGCTCGCTCATGGCCAAGCCACCAGGATGTTCAAAAACGCCCAGGTTGCGTTCGACCGCCCGCGCCTGCTCGGGTGATGCCAGGCCAGCCCAAAGGGGATAGAAAGTCGTGATGTAGTTATAAGTGGAACGGGAGCCGGTTTGGAAATCGTAGTCAAAGAACATCCCGCGCTCGGCATCCCACAGATATTTGTTGATAGCTTCGCGGCGGGCCTGGGCACGCTGGCTCCACTGGCGCGCTTCGGCCGTCTTGCCCAGCAGGGTCGCCATCTGCTGCAGGTCTTTTTCGGTTTTATATAGAAGACTGTTCAGGCAGACCGGCGCGTAGTACTGGGTATCGCCATCATACGGACCGAAGCGGAAAGAGGGATCGAAGCCCGACTCGCGCATGCTACGGTCGGCCTTGTAGAAGTCGGGAGTCAGCTGCAGATCGGTTACAGGGGTGCAGCCGGCGGATTCCTGTCCGGTGAATTGTTCGCCCGAGCAGACCGCCAGGGAGAATACCGGTCCGGCGTTGGGATCGGAGGTTTTCTCCATCATCAGGTGGCCGGAGGAGGCAGGCGGATGGAGCAGATAGTAGCCGGCAACGGCGCGGTAATAGCCGGGATCGTTGTGCAGTTCCTCGGGCGCCGGCCCGATGCCAAAATCGAAATAACGGGAAAGCCCGGTGGAGCCGGCGAGATGCGGCTCATGAACCCATAGCTGGTAATCCTGCACAGCGTTGGTGTAGGCGCGCTGCAGCCAGGCATTGTCATTCTTGCCGGCGACTTTGTCAGCCTGGTAGACGCCCATGATCATGGAAGTGAGGAATGGGGGCTGAGAACGGCTGAGGTAATAGGTGCGGTTGGCGTTGAGCACGCCGCCGTAATGCTCAATTTCGAAGAAGAAATTCTCGACCATGTCGCGGGCCAGCTCCACGCGATGGTCCTGCAGCAGGCCGCGAATGATGAAGTAGCTGTCCCAGCCATACATCTCGTTGAAGCGGCCGCCAGGCACGACGTAAGGATGCTCCAGGTACAGCAAACCCTGCGGGTGGATGGTGCGGGGATCAATTTCGCCCAGGCCGTGGAGCACCTTGGGCAAGTGCTGGACCTGAACGTTGCACTGCCGAGATAGGGCCTGCAAGGTGGACGGCTCGGGGAAGTCGGCGGGCAGATAAACCGTGGTGGCGGTTTTGAGCTTGGGATCGGTGACGCTGGCACACTGGCTCATGTCGCGAGTGAGGGTGCCCCAGGCGTTGGAAATGTAGTGCAGAATGGGGTTCAGTCCAGGCTCGCCCGACGCCGGAGATGGCGCGGGTTGTGGCGAGCCGGCCTGAGGAAACGCCAGCAGGCTGAGGGCAAGAACGAGTGCCGGAACAAGGAAGTGTGTTTTCTTCAGAAGCATAAAGTATGGCGCCCACCACGCCAGCGAGCAGGCCAGCTTACACAAGGGGCGGCAACGGAGGCAACGGAGAGCTGCGGGTTTTCAAGGAGCGGCTGCGGCAACTGAGCGCGGGAAAGCGCGCCAAGGCAACGGCGGATGGAGGTTGTCGTTCTAACTTGAGTTCGCAGGCTGTTGGGCGAGTCCGTTGTAGCCTGCGTCTTCGGTTTGGCTTGCTAGCTTGGCACCCACTCACGGCTCTAACAGCACTGGATTTTCCTTTCTGGCTGCGCGCCACGCATTATGCCAACCTGCTGTTTCTGACCCTGCTGATGCGCAGCGGGCTGGAGATTTTCAGCGCCCACCCCAAGCTGTACTGGAACGATGACTGCCTGCCGGGAAGCGAGTGGTTCAACGTTAACTGGCTGTTGTTGCGGCCCAGCAGGCCCCCGGATTATTACCGCCGATGCCGGGAGGAACGGGAGAACGGGCGCCGGCACGACCAGCGCAGCGTGGTGGCCCAAGCCAAGGGACGGCTTTCGCTGGGTGAGGCGGTGCTGGGAGTTCTCTACTTTGTGCTGCTGCTATTTGTGCCGGCGGCAGACGAGAGGCGTGAAGTCTGGACCTCCAGCGACGAAGAAGTGTCATTTCCCTCCTGGCTGGCGCTGCCCGGACGCGGCCAGCTGGGATTGGGGCGGCACTGGCATTTTCTGGGGGACCTGGCATGGATTCTGAACGGGGCCGCCTATTATTGCCTGCTTTTCATCACCGGCGAATATCACCGCCTGATTCCGAGTTCGTGGTCAGTGTTTCCGCAGGCCGCGCATGATTTCGCAGCCTATGCTCATTTCACCCTGGTAGAGACCCCCGGACGATATAACTCCCTGCAGATGCTGGTGTATGCCGGGGTGGTATTTGGGCTGGCGCCGCTGACTCTCGCCACCGGCCTGGCCATGTCGCCTTCACTCACGGCGCGCTTTCCCTGGTACCTGAAAATCTTTCGCGGGCGGCAGGCGGCGCGCAGCATACATTTCCTATGCCTGCTGTCGTGGATCAGCTTCGTTGTAGTACATGTGGCCATGGTATGCGCCCATGGCTTTGCCAGGGAAACCGCCAAGATAGCGCTGGGGGAGACGGTTCATCCCAACCTGACCTTGAGCCTGGCGGTAGTGGCGCTGGGCCTGCTCGCCATTCTGATGTTCCATGTAGTGGCCACCGAGTATTCCTTGCGCCGACCACGGCTGGTGGCCGATCGCACGGGGAGCGTGATTGATATTGCCCGCCGCGCGCTGTTCGGCCACACCCGGTCGCGCCAGCATTATCGCCCCGGGGATATTTCGCCGTATTTCCGAGTGAACGGGCGTCCGCCGCGCGAGCCGGAGTGGCTGGCGATGTCGGAGCGCGGTTTCAGCGATTACCGACTGCAAGTGTCCGGGCTGGTGGCCCAGCCCCTCAGCCTCAGCCTGGGGGACCTGCGCGCGATGCCGCAGCAACGCCAGATCACCAAACATTGCTGCATTCAGGGGTGGTCGGCGGTGGCGGAATGGGGCGGGGT
>DATGIY010000042.1:0-10349 GCA_035295475.1 Terriglobales bacterium | reverse complement strand
ATTACCGCCATCGCCAGCTCCATCCCCCCGCTGCCCGCTGCCGATCCGCCCGCCGACGGAGCCGCCGCGGCTTCCGCCGCCGTCGAGGCCAGCGATCTGGTAACAGCCGCCCAGGAGCGCGCCCGCGCCCAGCTGCTTAAGGCCAAGGGCGAGCATCGGGCTCTATGGCCGGCCGTAGATCTGGCGGCTCAGTACGGCCTGATCAGCACGAAATTTACGGACTTCGCGCAGTTTTTCCGGCAAAATACTTTTCAGAACCAAAACGTCACCTTCGGGCTGGTCATCCGCCTTCCGTTCTTGAACGCCTCGCAGCGCGCCGCCGCCCAGGCGGCCGATGCCGAGGCTATCCGCGCCGGCAAGGATGCCCAGACGGCCAAGGACCAGGTCTCAATGGAGACCCTGCGGCTGCAGCGTGCGGTGGAGCAGGCGGCCGCTGCCCGTGACGTGGCGGATCTGCAAAATCAGCTGGCCCAATCTGGCCTGGGCGCCGCGCAGGCCCGCCTGCAGGCCGCCACCGCTCCCCTCAGCGAGCTGCGTGACGCCCAGCTGCAGGCCGATACCCGCTCCACTGAGCTCATGGACGCCGAATTCGAGCTGGAACGCGCGCAACTGCAGTTGCTGCGGGCCACCGGCGGGCTGGAAAACTGGGCCTTACATCGTCCCTAGGGCAGACCTCGGGTGCCGGGCTATTTCCAAGGTGTTCAATAGGTTAACTTCCAAGTACCTCAGCTTCTTGCCCCCTTTACGTTTCTGTACCGCTTTTCCGCCCCTCAATGCATCAAATACTAGATTCACCGTAAAGCCATTGATAGGGTGTCACGGCGCGCGTAGCCTTGACTTTTTATAATTGGGGAAGCTTACGCCTGGATTGTGCCGTCTAGGTCCATTTGGGACCGCAAGAGATGTAACCGGAGATGTACTTACCGGTAAACCATGAGCGAGTGTTACCATACATAACTTAGCCAATATGCCTCTCAAAACATTGTTTCTGAACCCTCCTTCCTTTGAAAATTTTGACGGAGGGGCGGGATCCCGCTGGCCTGCGACGCGCGAAATCGAGTCCTACTGGTACCCCGTGTGGTTGGCGTACCCGGCCGGCATGCTGGAGGGTTCGCGGCTACTGGATGCGCCCCCTCACCACGTCTCCGCCGCGGAGACCATCAACATTGCTAAAGGATATGAGTTCCTGGTGCTGTTCACCAGCACTCCAGGGTTTCCTGGCGATATTCGCCTGGCGGAGGCGATCAAGCAGGCTAATCCGCACATCAAGATCTGCTTCGTTGGGCCGCACGTATCGGTTCTTCCGGAGCGCAGTCTGCGTGACTGTCATGCCATCGATTTTCTTGCCCGCAAGGAATTCGATTACGCGGTCGTGGAATTCGCACAGGGCAAGCCGTTGCAGGAAATTCTGGGCGTCTCCTATCGCAAGAACGGCTCGGTAGTGCACAATCCCGACCGGCCGCAGATCGCCGATCTGGACGCTCTGCCCGACGTCACCGACGTCTACAAGCGCGATCTGGACGTGCGCCGCTACAATGTGCCCTTCCTGCTGCACCCGTTTGTTTCGCTTTACACCACCCGTGGCTGTCCCGCGCAGTGCACCTTCTGTTTGTGGCCGCAAACGCTGAGCGGCCATCCCTGGCGCAAGCGCTCGGCCGACCGCGTGGCTGCGGAGATGGCTAAGGCCAAGGAGTACTGGCCCTGGGTGAAGGAATTCTTCTTCGACGATGACACCTTCAACCTGCAGAAGGCGCGCACCATTGAGCTGTGCGCCAAGCTGAAGCCGCTGGGCTTGACCTGGTCCTGCACCTCTCGCGTCACCACCGATTATGAGACCTTGAAGGCGATGCGGGAGGCGGGCTGCCGCCTGTTGATCGTGGGCTATGAATCCGGCGATCCTCAGATACTCAAAAACATCAAGAAGGGCGCCACGGTCGAGCGGGCGCGGCAATTCACCAAGGACTGCCGCAAGCTGGGGCTGGTAATTCACGGCGATTTTATCCTCGGCTTGCCGGGCGAGAACCGCGAAACCGTGCGCCGCACCATCGATTTTGCCAAGGAACTGGATGTGGAGACCATCCAGGTTTCCGTCGCCCACGCTTATCCGGGCACCGAACTGTTCGATTTCGCCGTGAAAAACGGCTTCATGTCCAACCGCCAGATGGTGGACGAAGGCGGGCACCAGTTGGCCCATATCGAGTATCCCGGGCTCTCCAGCGCGGAAATTCTGGAGTCGGTTCACCGCTTCTACGATGAGTATTACTTCCGCCCGCGCGCGGTTTTCCGCATCATCAAGAAAGCGGTATTCGATTCTTCCGAGCGCAAGCGGCTGTACAAGGAAGCCAAAACTTTCCTCAAGCTGCGTTCGCAGCGCCAACGCTGGGTGCAGGAACAGCGCGCCAAATCCGGGCCCGTGCCGCCGGCCCCCGGGGTTTCGCAGCCCGAGGAGACGGAAGCGGTGGAGGCGGCTAACGCCTAGGATCGCCGCGTGAATCTGCGTAAGTACCTGGTGTTGCTGGGAGTGGTCATTTTTGGCGCCTCCGGCGACGCTTTCCTCTCTCGCGGCATGAAACAGCTGGGCGAGATTCCTCTCGATCACTGGCAGAAAATCATCTTTGCCGTAGTTCATCCCTGGGTGGCGGTGGGAGTTCTGTTGTTGCTGGCCTTCTTCGCCTCCTACATGACCGCGCTCTCCTGGGCCGACCTGACTTATGTGTTGCCCGCCACTTCCATCGGCTACGTGCTACTGGCCTTCATTGCCAAATTCGCTCTTCATGAAAACGTCACCGCGACGCGCTGGCTGGGCATTGTGCTGATTGCCGCCGGCGTGGGCTTCGTGGCCCAGGGACCGGCCCTGACGCATCATCCCCACAACGAAGAGGCGCGCGAATCGGAAGTGTTGTCGCGGGGCAAAGCTTGAGAAACGAGAGGGACGATTGAGGGATCTTTACGCCTGGCTGTCCATAGCGGCCATCGTGCTCGCCTCCACCACCGGCGATGTGTTGCTGTCCCACGCCATGAAGCAGATCGGCGACCTGGGCGAACTCCGGCGGCGGCGCGGCTTGTTCCACGTGATCAGCCGGGTGGTGAGCACGCCGAATTTCCTCTTCGGGCTGCTGGCCATGACTTTCGCCTTTTACAGCCTGTTGATGGCGCTTTCCTGGCAGGACGTGAGCCTGGTGGCGCCCGCCTCCGCTTCCCTCACCTTCATCGCGAATGCGGTGGCGGCGCGCATCTTTCTGCACGAGCGCGTGGACCATCGCCGCTGGATCGCCGCCCTGCTGGTCGCCGGCGGCGTGGCCCTGGTGGCCATCTAACCCCGGGATAAAATTCCTTCCGGCCACGGATTTTCGCGGATCACACGGATCAGATCCCACTCTGCGCCCAGCCAACGCTCGTGCGTCATGCTGAACGGCTTCAGCCGTGAAGCATCTCGCGTGCACTACACAGCTTTGTGGCGCGGGCGCCCTCGCCCGCGGGAATTCCCTACACTGGGCACCCCAGAGGACGGGATCCCCTTTTTGGCAGGCTCGGTGGTCGGCTGTCCAGGCGAGTCTGTGTAGGGACAGCCGCCCTCGGCTGTCCAGGCGAGCGCAGCTCGCCTCAGAATCCTCCATTGTGGCGCGGACGCTCTCGCCCGCGGAGCCTGCATGGTGGTTCGGTTCGTATCAGGGCACGTCTTCAGACGTGCCGCTCGCGTAACCTTTGAAACACCGGCTTCAGCCGCTGATTGCTTCACCAGCCCGCTGGGCGAATGATTGTCGTGAAATCGGTACATTCTAAGCCTACGATTGCACTCTGCCCCGGAACTGGTGCAGGATTTGTAAAGTACATGAGGGCCTGTTCTCGCTCGTTATTCTGGAAATCTCAGCCGCGAATCGGCTAGAGTGCTGGCGTGAGACGCTCTGCGAATCTCGTTCTCGTAGCGGTCGGCGCAGTAATAGCCTTGATTGCGGCGCTGCTCACGATTCTTTTCAGCAGCGACGTCGGTACTCTGCTGTATTTGGGCGCTGTGGCCCTTTTCGGCACAGGGATTGTGGGGCTGCTGCTCGCTATTGAGTTTCTTCGGAAACGTCCCGAGATGAGCATCAGGGCGGTTGTGGTCTTCGCCGCCTTTCTCGCCATTACTGCTGTCGTGGTGCTCGAGCAATCGCACATTCGACCGCAGCTTGATTGGCTTGTCTGGTCGCAGCAATACAAGAGGCAAGTTCTTGCCACCTCTCCTCGTGCTGATGGCGAACTCAAGCATATCGAGTGGGACGGCGATGGTTGGGGCAGCGGAGCAACGGGTGACTGGATGGGCTACGTCGTGTTTGACCCCTCAGATTCGCTGTCTGAGGCGACCAAGAGGAACGTCCCGGCCAAATACAGCGGAATTCCATGCACAGTGATACGGGTCCGCCATTTGGAGAAACACTGGTACTCCGTTGTATTGGACATGAATCAGTTCTGGGACAAAATGCACCCGGCCTGCTGAAGTACGTTCGTAGCTGTTGTGCAATCGCCATCTCACCTGTTGTATCACCAGATATTAACTTCCGCCACTGGATCAATTAGGAACCCGCCCACAGCCGCATCAATCCCCGCGCCGGCAGGTCGGGCACCAGGAACCGCGAGCCGCGCACGCCGGCGGCGCGCGCCAAGGCCTCCGCTGCCAGATACCCGCTGCGCACCGCGCCTTCCATGGTGGCCGGCCAGCCAGTCGCCGTCCAATCGCCGGCCAGAAACACGCGCGGCCAGGCGGTCACCGCCGGCGGCCGATGCCGGTCCACGCCCGGCGGGGGTGACCAGGTGGCGTGCACTTCCTTAATTACCGTGCTCTTTACCAGCCGGGCTTCGCGCGCCGCAGGGAAAAACTCTCCCAACTCGCGCACCGCCAAATCAACAATTTCGTTTTTCGGCTTATCCACCAAGCTTTTCGACGAGCTCACCACTAACTCCAGGTAGCTGCCGCCGCCGTCGCTCGCCCGCCCCAGCAGTTTCGATTTGTGAAACATCCACTGGATGGTGCGGTCGAGCAAAACGGCATGCTCCAGATCCGTGACCTGGCGGTCGAACCACAGGTGGATGCCGGTAATGGGCGAGCTCTGCAATTGTTCGGCGGTGCGGCGCAGCGGTTCGGCGGCGTCGCCGCGCGGCAGCACGGCGCCGAAGCTGTTGAAGGGCACAGCCAGCACGGCAAAATCGCAGTGTACTTCCTGGCCCGCTACGCACAGCTTCACTTTCTGATCATCGGCGGCAAAGGTTTCCACCGGCGCTCGCAACCGGACCTCTCCCCCGCGCTGGGAAATGTATTCTCCGGCCGCGTTGTACAGATCGGTAAGCGGCACCGTGGGAACGCCCATGCGCCCCGCTGCCGCCGATTTCAGGAAGGACTCGCGAAAGACCTGCGCTCCATAATGTACGGAGCTGCGTTCCAATTCCTCGTTTAGCGCGCTGACCAGCACGACTTTCCAGAAGCGGTCGATGGCGCCCGCCGTTTGCCCATGCCGTTCCAGCCACTGCCGGAAACTCTCACCGCCGTCATCTCTGACCGGTCGTGCCAGACTCAGCATGGCGCGCGCTATCGCCAACTTGTCCCGCACGCTGAGCGAACGGGCCAGGAGAAACGAAGGCGCGGTATGCAGCGGCGCGGGCAGCCAGCCGGGCGCGATCACTGACTGCCGCCCGCCGGGCTCCACAAACACCAGGCGGTCGAACCAGCGAATCTTTCCCTCCACCCCGATCCGCCGGTAAAAATCGATGAGGTTAGTGCAACAGCCCAGCAGCACGTGCTGGCAGTTGTCCACCACTTCGCCGGTACCGGGATGCTGGTAGGAGGAAGCGCGGCCACCGAGATAGGGGCGGCGCTCGCAGAGGATCACGCGGAAACCGGCCTGGGCCAGAGCGCAGCCCGCCGCCAGCCCGGCCAAGCCGCCCCCGGCCACCGCAACCGTCAGGCCAGTCTGGGTGGCGCGGCCGCTCATGCGGCGAAGCGGCGCGCCAGGCCGCGGGTAAGGATCGTCAATTTCTCGGCCCGGCTAAGCCGTATTCTTTCCCGGAAGACGTCGTATCCACGGCGGCTGATCTTTTCCAGTAATCGCCTATAAATGGTGACCAGCACCCACAGCGCGGGCTGGCTATCCTGCTCGACCAGAGGAATCAACTGATCAGCGGCCCGGTAGTAGCCGCGTGCCCGCTCGGCTTCCAGTTCCAGGACCGGCCGCAGGCGGTTTGCATCCGGAACCCGCAAGGCGGACGCCGATAAGCCAAACATCGCCAGGTCTTCCTGCGGCAGATAGATGCGTCCCATGGAGGCGTCTTCCTTCACATCGCGGATGATGTTTGTCAATTGGAAGGCCACGCCGCACTGCTCCGCCAACTTCTCCGCGGTTGCGTCTTCATAGCCGAAAATCCGGATGCAGATAAGCCCCACCACCGAGGCTACGTGGTAGCAGTAGTTGTAGAGCTGGTCGAAAGTCTGAAAGGAAAGCTTGAGTCCGGGGCCGTCCAGCATTTCGCGCACGTCCATCATGGTGCCCTCAACCAGCGCGTCCAGCAATTCGGACCTGATCTGGAAGGCACGCACCGTATCGGCCAGGGCCAGCAATACGGGCTCGTCGCTCCCACCGCCGGCCAAAACGGAATGCAGCTGGTTGCGCCAATCCGCCAGCCGTGCCAGCCGCTCCTGCGCCATAAGCCCGGGGGCATCGCTGAGGTCATCGCTGTGGCGCATGAAGGCGTACACGGCGCTGAGAGCGTCTCGTTTGTGCCGGGGCAAGGCCAGGAAAGCGTAGTAGAAGTTCTTGGCCGCCGACCGCGCAATCCTGCGGCAGGCTCCGTAAGCAATGCTCAACTGCGATTCTGGAATCAGTGCCGGGGGCGCTTGCTCGCTGGCGCTCATAGCAGCTTCCGCAGGGCCGCGGCCCCCACCAGGCGGAGCTTCCGGCCCTTGGATATAACCGGACGCCGGCGCAGCACATCATACTCCTGGCGTTCGATGGCATTCAGAATTTCCACGCCGCCGCGGCTGAACAGCTCGATGTCGATGGCCAACTCGCGATCCACCTTCCCCGCCAAGGGCAGTCCCTTGTGAAACCATTGCCGGGCCCGGTCCACCTCGAAGCTCATCAGCTCCAGGAACTGGGGTGTGGCGCGGCGCTCAGCAATATCCTGCTCGCTCACTCCGAAGCGCCGCAGGTCTTCCAGGGGCAGATAGATTCGTCCTTTGGCGTAGTCCACGGCCACGTCTTGCCAGAAATTGGCCAGCTGCAGCGCGCTGCAGGTGTAGTCGGAAAGCTGTTGCCGTTCCTCGTCGCGGTAGCCGCAGGCGTAAAGAACGAGCCGGCCGACCGGATTGGCAGAATAGTGGCAATAGCCCAGCACGTCATCAAAGCTTTCATAGCGGCTGACGCGCTGATCCTGGCGAAAGGCGGTAAGCAGGTCAGCAAAGGGCTGCCGCGGGATGTCGCAGGCGCGAATGGTTTCGCGCAAAGCCACGAACACCGGATGCCGGGGACCGATTGCGTTGTGCAGGCGCGGTTCCGGCCGCGGCTCTTCCACATTTTTGCGAATCTCCGGAGCCGGCGCTTCCACCAGGCTTAAGTACGTGGCGTTGAGTTCTGCCTCCCACTCGTCCAGCAACTGCAGCGCCCGCTGCGCGTTTCCGACCTCGTCGCCTAGGTCATCCGAAATCCGGCAATACGCATAAATACTGTAAAAGTGCGGACGCAGGCGGCGCGGCAGGAACCAGGTTGCAACCGAGAAGTTTTCGTAGTGGCTGCGCGCTAGCCGCTCGCAGTACTGACGTGACTCCTTCAGCGAGGGGGCGACAGCGGGAATGGCGTATTCCGGAGGCAGAGCGCGCCAGCCCGAACTTGTGCCGCGGGTGACGGACTGGGCTCCGTTGCTGGCAATGGATGGCATAAAGCTTCCGTCCCAGTCCTTAAACCTGCCCTAGTGCCCGGGAATGATGGCGGTCTTGATGTCGCCGTTGCGGTTAAGCATGTGGTGCAACACCTGCTGCAGTCGCGACAGCGGCGCTTCCCCGGTAATGTAATCGTTGCCCCGAATCTTGCGTTCAGCAATCAGGGCGAAGGCGCGCCGCACCGTTTCCGGCGTGTGGTGAAAAGTTGCTTTCAACGTGATTTCCGAGTAGTGCAGGCGGTTGGTGTCCAGCTGCACCTTGGTCCCGCTGGCGCATCCGCCAAAGAAGTTCACGGTGCCGCCCTTGCGCACCATCTCCACCGCCCACTCCCAGGCCTGCGGCCGTCCCACCGCCTCGATGACGATATCGGAGCCTCGCTTCTCACGCGTGAGAACACGGACGGCATCCACCGCGTCCGCCACCTTGGTGATCTGCACCACGTCATTGGCGCCCATGCGCTTGGCCGCCTGTACCTGGGAATCGCGCTTGACCACGGAAATTACGTTGCAGCCGGTCAGGCGCGCCACCTGCACAAACATCATGCCGATGGGCCCGCCGCCGATAACGGTAACCGTGTCGCCGATCTCGGGCTTGGTCTCGTGCAGGCCGCGCAGCACACAGGCCAGCGGCTCGGTCATAGCCGCTTCTTCAAAGCTCACGCCCGGCGGCATGGCGAGCATGTTGGATTCCACGATCCGCCGCGGAATGCGAATGTACTCGGCGTACGCGCCATTGTTGAAGAGCAGGTCCTCGCACAGGTTTTCCTGGTGCTTGGAGCAGTAAAAACATGCCTGGCAAGGAGCCGAGTTGAGCGAGACCACCCGCATGCCCTTGCGAAACCACTTGACGCCCGGCCCAACTTCCTCGATCACCCCGGCCAGTTCATGGCCAAACAATGCCGGGGGCACGATCATGCGGGCGTGATAACCGCGCTGATACACCTTCAGGTCGGTGCCGCAAGTGAGCGCCACCTGCACCTTGATCAGCACTTCGCCTTCCCCTACCCGGGGAATGGGGACTTGTTCAATCTTGACGTCCTCTTTACCGTAGAGGACCGCCGCTGTCATCTTGCCGTTCACTCTGAGTTTCCTTCCCATGCGCTGCCCGGCTGAATAACGATCTTCAGCGAGTCCGCTTGCGGATGGGCAGCTAAATTGAGGGCTCCCAGGCTCTCCTCCAGCGAAAAACGGTGGCTGATCAGCCCTTCCAGGTTCATTTCCCGGCTGAATACCAGGCGCACCGACTCCTCCTGCAGGTCCACGGAAGCGCTATATGAACCCAGCAACGTTTTTTCGTCTACGCAGACGGCGGCCGGGTCAATCACCGCCTCCCCGTGCACCGTCTGTGCAAACAACAACACGCGCCCGCCCGGTCGGCATGCCTCCATGGCGGACCGAATCAGCTTGTTGCCCCCAACTGCCAGGATGACCGCGTCGGCCCCACGCCCCTCGGTGAGTTCCCGCACCCGCGAAACCAGATCGGTTTGCGAGGCATCTACCGTTTCCTCTAGGCCGAATGCCTTAGATATTCTAAGCCTCTGGGGAAACAAATCGGAAGTTATTACCCTTGCCCCTGCCCTTTTGGCCAATGACCCTAGAATGATACCGATGGGGCCCTGCCCGATAACCACCACGCTTTCTTTGGCCTGCAGGCGCAACGTTTCTATGCCCTTCAGGCAGGTGTTCACCGGTTCCACAAAGCACGCCTGCTCGAAGGAGACCTGCTCCGGGATGCGGACGACCCCCCGTTCTACAATCCAATCCATTACACGGACATACTCGGAAAATCCTCCCCCGCTGGGCTCATACCCGGCGGTGCAGCCCACTTTCTTGTACACCGGGCATTGCGCGAAGACTTTGTGCCGGCAGTAGTAGCACTCTCCGCAGGGAATGTGGTGGAAGGCCATGACCCGGTCGCCAACCCTGAACTTGCTCACCCCGTCGCCTACCGCCGCCACCACGCCCGAGGTTTCGTGGCCAAAGATTCTGGGCGCCGAATGGGAGCCGGTGGCAATCTTTTTCAGGTCGGTGCCGCAGATGCCGCAGGTGTGTACCCGGAGCAGCAGCTCCCCTGAGCCGATCGAAGGCACCGGCACCGTCTCCAGGCGCACGTCTTCTTTGCCATGATAGACGGCGGCCCGCATGGTGACGGGAATCATCCCCGCCTCCTGCTTCACCGCAAATTGGTTGGCGACTGCCATCAGCGACGTCCCCAGCCCATGGGATAAAGTTCCCTCTCTCCCACGCCGACATTGGAGGCAGGCTGGTTGTACCACTCCAGCCAGTCGCATAATGCGCTGGCGGCCCGCTGGCTGTTGCGCGAGAGATACAGCAGCTTGCTCCACAACCAGGGCCGAATGGCGGCAAACATCAGCAGCCCGCCGCTGCGAAACTGGCCATCCGCCGCAATGAAACGCTGCAGCGCGGGAAATTCAAAGTCGTAA
>DATGIY010000041.1:0-7257 GCA_035295475.1 Terriglobales bacterium | reverse complement strand
CCTGGGGACGCTGGGAGCGATGGCCTTGATGCGCCTGGCGATAAAACCGATATGGGTATGCCGAGCGTGCGTCCTGTCCTACGCGCGATACATGTCAACCTTCGGCATAGCAGTGGGAGGCACGCTTCTGGCCGCGAGCCTGACATGGCTGATCTGCGGATGGACGATCAGGCCCGCCTACCTGCCACTGGCCGGCTCCGCCGGCGCCGCCTTCTGCGTGTATGCCTCTGCGGTCTTCTTTCTGGTATTCAGCAGCGCGGAGCGGCAGCGAGCCTGGTCAGCTTTGCGGCCGTGGATGCGACGGCTGCATGCGGAAACAGTCCCGACGATGGCTAACGCTGCCCGTCAGGCACACTGAAGCGCCACGGCTTTCGCCATGAAGGTATGTTTCATTTCCCATTCCGCCAGGCTGGGCGGCGCGGAATTGGTGCTGCTGGAGACAGTTGAGATTCTGAAAGAAAGTGGCGCGGAGTGCTACGCCGTACTGCCGGGCAGGGGGCCTTTGCTCTTGGAGCTGCAGAAACTGCATGTACCCGTCTGCGTGACCTCTTATGCCCTATGGATGTCGGCCGCGCGATATTCGTGGATGAAACGAGCGCGGGCCTTGCTGAACATCGCGGTAAAAACAGCGACGATTGCCTGGCTGGCGTGGCGATGGAAATGCGAGCTCCTTTATAGCAATACCGCGACAGTGTGCGTGGGCGCGCTTGCCGCCGCGCTGCTGGGGCGCCCTCACGTGTGGCACCTGCACGAGCTGGGCGAGTCTGGCGGCCTGCATTTCCTTTTTGGCGAGCAAAGGTCCTATGGCGCGATCGAGAAGTTATCGTCGCTGGTTATAGTCCCGTCCCAGGCAGTCGCCGACCAACTCAGCAGCCGGCTGTGCAAAGTGCCGATACGAACGGCTTACTGTTCCATGCACCGAACCGGCAGTTTGAACCACCCCTGCACAAGCCGCAGGTCAGGACCACACGCATACCGCTGCGTGATGGCGGGCGCTCTCACAGCAAACAAGGGGCAGAAAGACGCCGTGCTGGCTTTACGGGAGCTGCGGCGGAAGGAGATGGATGCAGAACTGCTGATCGCCGGAGAGGGCGACCCAGAGTACAGGGAGCGCCTGCGGCGCCTGGTCCAGCAGTGCGGCCTGGAAGACCGAGTCAGTTTCTTGGGGCAGATCGATGATCCGATGTCGCAGATCGGCGCCGCTGACGTGGTCCTGGTGTGCTCTCGAGCCGAGGGATTCGGGCGAGTGGCCGTGGAGGCAATGCTGGCGGGCAAGCCGGTGATTGGCGCCGCCAACAGTGCGACCGCCGAACTGATCCGGGATGGATCGAACGGCCTTTTGTACCGCACCGCCGATAGCCATGATCTGGCGAAAAAGATTGAGTATCTGCACGGCCACCCGGAAGTGGCCGCCCGCCTGGGCGAGAACGGGCAAAGATGGGCGCAGCGGATGTTCACGCGCGAGCGTTACCAGGATGAGATTGTGCCGCTGCTGGCCAGTGTGCTGGCTTCGCCGGCACAGAGTGTGGAAGCATGAGCCATTCCTCGGTCTCGGTCGCGATGTGCACCTACAACGGGTCACGCTACGTTGCCGAGCAACTGCAAAGCATTGCCGAGCAGACCACCCCACCCGAGGAGATGGTCATCTGCGATGACCATTCCAGCGACCGGACCGCGGAGGTGCTTCAGGAATTCGCGACGCACGCGAAGTTCCGCGTGCGACTGATCGCCAACCCGGTGACTCTGGGTTGCGCAGCGAATTTCGAGCAGTCCATTCACCTGTGCGGCGGTGAAATTATTGCGCTCGCAGACCAGGACGATGTCTGGAGGCCCGGCAAGTTGGCCGCGATTATCAACGCCTTCGCCCATCAGCCGAAAGCCGCCTACGTCTTCACCGATGGGGACATAATTGATGAGTGCGGGCAGCCGTTAGGCTTCAGCCTGTGGCAGACGGTGGGCGTAGAAGCTCGGCAGTTCGCGCCCGCGCGGCAAACGGCGCTGCTGCTCCGGCGTAATCTGGTGACTGGCGCGGCCATGGCCTTCCGCCGCTGGTTGCTCGACATTGTTCTGCCCATTCCCGCCGCCTGGAAACACGATTACTGGATCGCGCTGCTGGGTTCCACATTCAGTTTTGGTGTTCCTCTCGCAGAGAGGCTGCTCCTGTACCGGCGTCATCTCAGGCAGGAAATAGGATGCGGCCGGGTGTCCCTGGTGCCGCGGGTCCGGGCATCATTGGAAATCGAAGCGGATTACCGGGTGAAGGCTGAGCGACTAGCCGAACTTCGGGCGCGTGCCCTGGCTCGCTCCCGGCTGTACCCATGCGAGTACAGCCGCCTGCAGATGATCGCGGAGAAAGAGGTTCACCTATGGAGCCGGGCGGCAATCCGCTCAGAACGTGGAGGCGCCAGGATTACCCGTCTGCTGCGAGAGGCGGCCAGCGGGCGATATAAGAAGTTTTCTTCCTCCTGGAGCAGTGTGGTCCGCGACCTGATCGCGACACCGCAGCAGGTCCGCTGAAGCGCCTTTCAACAAGGCGTCCCGTGCCATCACCGACAACACGATTCAGAGGCGGGCCCGAAGTCTATGTCCATCCCGGCGTACTGTGCGCGGTGCTGCTGGCAGGCATTCTGATATTCCTGCTGCCGCGCAAGTATGTGGTTGTGCCGCTGCTCGCTGCCGCACTGCTCATCCCCATGGACCAGGCAGTCCTGATTGGGCCGCTTCACTGGACGATGCTGCGCATCATCGTCCTGATTGGCTGGATGCGCGTGCTCTCCGAATCATTTTTTGCCCAACGACTCTTCCCCGCTACACGGCTGAACGCGATCGATAAGGCAGTGATGCTGTGGGCGGGAACGTCGGCCCTGAACATCGTTCTGCTGTGGCGATCATGGCCAGCGCTGATCAACCAATTGGGGGCGGTCTATAACTTTTTCGGCATTTACTTTCTGCTGCGCCTGCTCATCCCTGACGGTGAACATGCCGTGCGCGCGATCCATACGCTGACCGGGATCGCAGTTGTCGTGGCGGCGATCATGGTAATGGAACTGGCGATCCAGCAAAGGATCTACGCTGCTCTGAGCAGCCCCGAGCGAAGCCAGGCGCTGTGGGGACGATTGGGAACATTGCGTGCCGTAGCCGGGTTCGGCAATCCGGTTTGCGCCGGCGTGTTTGGCGCCACCCTGATGCCTTTGAGTCTGGGTCTATGGTGGAAAAAGCACCGAAGCATGGCGGTGGTGGGTGTGGTCGCCGCGAGCGTGATCGTGATCGCCTCATTTTCCAGCACTCCGGTATTGGCATACGTGGCCGGGGTGCTGGGTCTGTGCCTGTGGCCAGCGCGACGCCATCTGCGCCTGCTACGGTGGACACTGCTTATTTTTCTGCTGGCACTCCATTTCCTGATGAAAGCGCCGGTGTGGGCGCTGATCCAGCGCGTGAGCATCATTGGCGGCTCTTCCGGCTATCACCGCTTTATGCTGGTGGATAATTTCTTCCAGCATTTTGGTGACTGGTGGTTGCTGGGCGCGCGCGATGCCGGTGATTGGGGATACTTTGCCTACGACATTGCCAACCAGTACGTCGGTATCGGGGAGAGCGCCGGCCTAGTTCCCTTTCTGCTGTTTATTGCCGCCATTGTTTACGGCTTCAAGTACCTGGGGCGAGCGCGCCAGGGGGGTGCGGGAAGTGAGCGGCGGTTCATGTGGACCGTGGGCTGCGCCCTCCTGGCTCACGTGGTGGCATTCTTCGGGCTTTCTTACTTCGATCAACTGGTCGTCGTCTGGTATGCGCTGCTGGCCATTATTTCGGCCGTAGCTGTAGCGCCGGTCAACGCTGAAGCCAAGGCGAGTGCGAAGAGGTTCGCATTGCTCGCCAGCAATCCGGCACAGGCCGAGTTGTAAGCAGCTCTCATCGCCGCTCTCAAGGCGGCGTCTCCGAGCGGGGACGGGTTCGGCGAGATGAAAATTGCTCTGGTTTGCGACCGGTATCCACCGCGAGTTCACAGCGGCATTGGCACCTTCGTCCAGATGCTGGCGCGCGGACTGCGGCAGCACGGCCACAACGTTCTGGTGGTTCAGATCGGCGATCAGTGGAGCGAAAGCTGCGATAAAGGAATATCGGTTTTCATGCTCCCGCGAACGCGACTGCCCTGGCTCGGCAACCTGATTACCCGGCTGCGCCTGCGAAATTGGCTGGCCGCGCGCGTCCGCAGGGGACAGATCGAATTGATCGAAGCCCCGGACTATCAAGGATTTCTGCCTTTCGGCATTGATCGATGCGCCACGGTGGTACGCCTGCACCAGAGCGCAACCGTCTCGCAGCAGCTTGCCGGATTGAAGGCGGCTCCGGGGATTTACTTCTACGAGAAGCGGACTTTGGCGGCAAATCGAAACTGGATTGGCGTTTCCTCCCACATTCTCGGCCTCACCTGCAAAGCCTTCGGTGTGCTACCGAAGAAATTTGCCGTCATTCACAACGGGATATTGCCCATCGCGGGGACTAGCGCGGAACCCGTGGAGTTACCGGCGCGGTTTGTGCTTTACGCGGGGCAGGTATCTCGCAGGAAAGGTTCATTGGTGCTGGCGGAAGCGGCGCGGGAATTTCTGACCAGCCATCCGGAGGTTCACCTGGTGTATGCCGGCGGCTGCCTGCCGGAAGCCGGGCTTACGCCTATCGATCAGGAAATTCGAGGTAGGGTTGGGACTGAACTGAGTGAGCACGTTCACTTTCTGGGACAGCTAACGCGTGAGCAGACTCTGGCCTGGCTGCAGCGTGCGGCTGTGTTCGTGTTTCCCGCGCTCATCGACTGCTTTCCCCTGGTAGTTCTGGAAGCGATGAGCGCGGGCACCCCGGTGGTATTTACCCGAAACCCGCCTGGGCCGGAGCTAATCGAAGATGGATTCAGCGGGTTGCTGGCCGACCCCGCTAATCCCCACGATTTCGCTGCAAAAACCAGCCGCGTGCTCGACGATCCCATTCTGGCCGCAACTTTATCCGAAGGCGCACGCAAGAGAGCTGCGGAACGATTCTCGTTTGAGCAGTGTCTCAAAGCGACCGAGCGCTTCTACAGCGACTGCGTGCGCGAATATCGCGAACGCCAGCAGGCACGGCATTCGTGGTTGCCGGCTGTCCCGATCCCGGTCTTACACCGGCACTGAAGGAATGCAGGGTACCCGGTGAATCCGCCAAACTACGTCGTCATCACTCCGGCAAGGGACGAGTGCGCCCACCTCCGGCTCACGATTGAGAGCATGCTGGCGCAAAGCCTGCCGCCGCTGGAGTGGGTGATCGTCGATGACGGCTCGCACGATGAGACCGCCGCCGTCATCGCCCAATATGCCCGGCAGCATCCGTGGATTCACGCGGTTAAACGCAAAGACAGGGGCCACCGCTTTCCCGGCGCCGGCGTGGCAGAAGCATTTTGGGATGGCTATCGCTGTCTACACCGGGACGACTGGGAGTTTCTCGTCAAGCTGGATGCCGACCTGAGCTTTGCGCCCGACTTTTTCCAGGAGGCGCTCAAATACTTTTGTGGGCAGCCGAGCCTCGGGATCGGCGGAGCCTCCCTCTATAGCGTTGTCGATGGGGTTCCCCATTTGGAAACAGGGCCTCGTTTTCATGTGCGCGGCGCTACGAAGATTTACCGGCGCGCGTGTTGGGAAGCGATTGGCGGAATCATCATCGCTCCTGGTTGGGACACGGTGGATGAAATCAAAGCCCAGATGTTGCAGTGGCGAACGGAAACTTTTTCGGACGTGTGCGCCCTGCATCACCGGCCCACCGGGGGCGCCAGCCACTGGCGCGACATGATCAAGCGTGGCCAAGGCTGTTATATGGCCGGCTACCATCCCGCATACGTCGCGGCGAGGTGCGTACGCCAGCTGGGTTCGAAGCCTTATGTACTGGGGTCAATTTGCATGGGCGTGGCCTTTCTGGCCGGATATCTCGGACGGCTGGCAGGGGAGCGCGATCCATCTCTGGTTCATTACGTTCATGAGCAGCAATGGCGCAAGCTTCGGGGTGGGACCAGCATGTGGAAATGATGGACTGCAGCACAATGCTTCTGTGATTTGCCATGTGTGGAATCGCCGGCAAACTGAACTTTGATGGCGAGCGGCCGGTCGCCCCGGCGCTGCTGCGGACGATGCTGGACGCGATTCGCCACCGCGGACCGGACGACCAGGGAATCTTGGTGGCCCCGGGCTTCGGACTGGGCCACTGCCGGCTGGCGATCATCGATTTGATATCCGGCCGCCAGCCGCTGTGCAATGAAGACGGCAGCGTGTGGCTGGCCTTCAACGGTGAAATCTACAACTACCGCGAACTGCACCGGGCATTGTCGCGCCACGGCCACGTATTCCGCACTCAATCCGACAGCGAAACTATCGTCCACCTGTACGAGGAACTGGGAGAGGAGTGCGTGCAGAAGTTGCGCGGGATGTTTGCCTTCGCCTTGTGGGACGCTCGCCGCCAGCGACTGTTTCTGGCTCGCGACCGCGTGGGCATTAAGCCGCTCTACTACTTCCTCAGCGAACGCTCGATCATATTTGCATCGGAAATGAAAGCGATCCTGATGGACCCCGAGGTCCCGCGCGAAGTGCTGCCTGAAGCGGTGGGCCGGTTTCTCACCTTTGGATACTTGCCAGGCGAGGAAACAGCGCTACGCAACATTCGCAAGCTTCCGCCCGCCTGTTGCCTGTCAATCAGCAAGGGCCAGCTCAGGACGTGGCGTTACTGGGACTTGCGCTTTCATCCCGTGTGGCGACCTCCAGACCAGGCTGAATCGGAGCTGCTGGCGCTGCTGCAGGAGTCCGTGCGCTTACACCTGGTCAGCGACGCGCCGCTGGGTTTTCTCCTCAGTGGAGGCTTGGATTCAACCAGTCTGCTGGCGCTGGCGGCTAGCGACGCGCGCTCTCTGCGCACCTTCACAATTGGTTTTTCCGGACGCGGGATAAGCGACGAGCGCTTCTATGCGCGGCTCGCAGCGCGCGCTTACGGCAGCGAGCACCACGATACGACCATCACGGCGCGTGATTTTCAGGATTTTCTTCCGCGCTATGTCTGGCACATGGAAGAGCCGGTTTGCGAGCCGCCAGCGGTGGCTCTGTATTACATCTCGCTGCTGGCGGCAAAGTCGGTAAAGGTGCTGGTCTCCGGCGAGGGCGGCGACGAAGTTTTCGCCGGGTACACAAACTACAAAAATATTCTGTGGCTGGAGAGGCTGAAAAGCGCTTTCCCGCGACTCAGCAGAGGGCTTGC
>DATGIY010000040.1:0-5924 GCA_035295475.1 Terriglobales bacterium | reverse complement strand
CATCGTGCGCACCGAATTCGGCGGCGTCTATGTTCAGCCGGATGTGTGCAACGGCTGTTCGTATTGCGTGGTGTCCTGCCCCTTTGGGGTGATCCAGAAGAATGAATCCGATGGCCGCGCTTTCAAGTGCACCTTCTGCTACGACCGGCAGAAGGTCGGGTTGGAGCCGGCTTGCGCCAAGGCATGTCCTACCGAGTCCATTAAATTCGGCGAGCTGGATGAGCTGCGAGTAGTCGCGCAGGAACGGCTCGAAGAACTGCACAGCCGGGGCATGCACGACGCCCAAATCTACGATCCCCAGGACACCAGCGTGCAAGGCCTGCACGCGTTCTTCCTCGTGCGCGGCGATCCGCGAACTTACAACTTGCCGCCCAAGCCGGAGATTCCCACTATCTATTTGAAGGCGGGATGGCGCGCGGCCGCGGTGGGTTCCGCCGCGCTTCTTGCCGGATCGCTGCTGGCCTTCCTGGCCAGCCCCAAAGGCAGCTCCGCCCGCCATTCCCGAAACAGGAGATACCGCCGATGAGCACCGACGCCGTACCGCAAGACCCTACACCGCAGCGTGCCAGTGAAGCGCGGCTGCTGCAGCTGCGGCGGGAAGCCGAAACGCGTGGCAAGGTGCAGGCCATCGGCGTACGTCCGCCAGGAGCGCCCTTCCCCAAAGCTTCGCCCCAAAGCGGCTACTACGGCATGCCCATGCTCAAGCAGCCGCAATGGAAATGGGAGGTGCCGCTGTACTTCTTTGTGGGTGGAGCGGCTGGCTCTGCGGCGGTGATCGGCGCCATGGCCAATTGGGTAGGCCGCGATCCCGAACTGAGGCGGAATGCCCGGCTCGTTGCTGCCGCCGGCGGCCTGATTTCAACCGGTCTGCTGGTGGCTGACCTGGGGCGCCCGGCGCGCTTTATCGCCATGCTGCGCGTGTTCAAGAAGCAGAGCGCTATGTCCTTGGGAGCGTGGACGTTGGCTGCTTTCAGCAGCTTTTCCGGAGCGACCGCTTTCGCCGAACTGGTCAGTGAGCGCTTCGATTTCGCGCCCGTACGCGTGTTGGGCCATGTTTCCGAGGCCTTTTCCGCCGCTCTCGGCCTTCCCTTCCACAATTACACCGGCGTGCTGATCGGAGCCACGGCCATCCCGGTGTGGAACAGCAATATCACGACTCTTCCCATTCACTTTGGCATGTCGGGCTTGAGTTCAGCGGTGGCCATCCTGGAGCTGCTGGGACACCAAAATAGCGCCCTGAACCTGCTCGGAATTGGCGCTTCCGCCTTTGAAACGTACGAGGGCTTGCACCTGGAAAAACGCAAGGAAGAGGCCCTGGACCCGTTAAAACATGGGGTTAGCGGGTGGATCACTCGGCTGGGCGGCGTGTTCTCCGGCCCCGCGCCCTTGGCCTTACGTTTAGCCGCACAGGTCAGCGGGTCTCATAAAATGAGGCGCGCCGCGTGCTGGTCGGCCATAGCGGGCTCCCTGCTGACGCGTTACGGCTGGATGCAGGCTGGACACGCCTCCGCGAAGAACTGGCGCTTGCCTTTGGAAATTCCGGCCGAAAGTCCAGAATTGAACCAATCTGAGTCCAAATCTGGACTCACGAGCAAGACCGCTAAGAGCGCGTAGCCGGCGCAAGGACTCTTCGGTTTCTGCCTGAATTGCGCCTGATGAGCAGGGTGCAGATGGCCACCGCACAGGCCCCCGCCAGAGGCACCACCATTCCCACGCGAACGCTGCTCGCTTGCGAGATCTGGCCCACGCCCCAGGGGAAAACCGCGCCGCCGGCCAGTCCTATGGCGAACAGCACGCCAAAAACGGTGCCGGCATAGCGGGAGTAACGATCGCCGATCATGGCCAGGGTGGTGGGGTAAATGGCGGATTGCGCTATGCCGGTGAAGGCAACCGCGACGGCCAACACGGCTACCGAGCGCGCCCCCAGCAAAAGCGCGCAACCCACTATGGAAGCCACGGCGTTAAGCAGCACGAGTTGGGTGTCGCCAAGGTATCGCAGCAGCCGGGTAGCGGAGAAACGGCCCAGCATCAGCCCGGCCCAATAGCCGGCAAGAACCCAGGTAGCCAGTTGCGCGGCGGCGCCGGCGTGGCCCAGGTAGGTGGAAGTCCAACCGGCGAGCACGGCTTCGTTGCCCGATTCCATAAAGAGAAGCGTACCGAACAGCAGCAAGCCGGGATATCGGACGACTACGACGATCTCGCGCCAACTCATGCCATGGCCTTCGCGGGCCGCCGGAAAAGGAAGCAGAGCGTAGGCAATCGCGCCAAGGGCCGGCAGCGCAGCCGTAAACAGCAACAGCCTGGACATGGGGAGCAGGCTGGTAATGCTGGCGGTCAGCAGGGGGATGAAGAGAGCGCCAAAACCATAAAAAATACCCAGCAGGTTCAGCATGGGCCCGCGCTTGCCTTCATAGAGTTCCGAGGTGAGCACGTTACACGCGGTATTCAGCCCGCCGCCTCCCAAGCCGATGACCACTGACGCGACCGCAGCCGACAGCAGAGAGTGCGCCACGGAAAACTCGAGCAGCGCCAAGGTGACCAGCACAGAGGAGACGAGCAGCACCAGTTTGTTGCCGAAGCGATCGATCAGCGGGCCAACAGCGACGGTAGCAAAGCACACGCCGGCGAAAAGCAAGAGGAAAAGGTCACCCTGCTGGGCCAGATTCGCGCCCAGGCGAGCCCGCATGGCGGGCAAGCCGAACAAAGTGCCGAGCAACGCCAACACCACGCCGAAGATGAACATGCCGGCGCAGGCGCCGGCAAAGAGCCAGGTTCGCCTTAGCCGTACCGGCACGGTCACCGCTTCAGCGACCGCTCATAGGCCGCGTACACCTGCTGGTTGGATTTACGCCGGAGTTTGGGGGTAGACGACCTGGTTTTGGGTTTGGCGGCGGCCAGTGCCAAGCGGGCCACGCCCAATAAGTGGGCATCGTTACCCAAACGGCTGACCTTGATCTGCACTTGCCTGGCTGCCAGAGGCTGGCAGCGAGCCAAGGCGGTTTCCTGCAAGCCGGCAAAGAAAAGGTCGGCCGCGGCCGCCATTTCCCCGCCAATTATTACGATTTGCGGATCCAGAAGGCTGATCAGGTTGGCAACAGCCAAGCCCAGCAATTTACCCATGCGATGGAAGATTTGGCGGGCGAAGGGATCGTGCTCGCGGGCCAGACGGGCGATATTTTCCGGCGTCAGTTCGGCGGCGGCCAGCCGCGCCAGCTTGCCTCCGAAACCGGCCTCGATACTGTTCGTGGCGGCACGAACCAGGGCGGGACCGCTGGCGAAGGCTTCCAGTCCACCAAAGCGGCGAACGTCATCTCCGTCGGCCTCGGAAACCGCCATCCAGCCGGCGCAACCGGAGAGCTCATGAGCGCCGCGCAGAAGCGCGCCGCCGCTGAGGATGCCTACGCCAATGCCGGTGCCAACCAGCAGAACCACGGCATCGGATTTGCCACGCGCCGCGCCGCGCCAGGTTTCGCCCAGGACAGCGGCGTTGCGGTCGCTTTCCACGATCACGGGAATTCGCAGGCGCTTGCGCAGCAGCTGCGCCAGGGGTATCTCACTGCCGCCTGGCAGATTCGGAGCCCACACCTTGCCGTTGCGCCGCACCAGGCCAGGCACGGCGACGCCCGCCGCAGCGATTTCATTTTTTGACGCCAGTTCACGAGCCAAGCAGCAAATCTGCTCTATGGTGTTCGTCGTTGAAGACAGGTCTACGGCTTCAGTCTGGCGAGCAAGAAACTTGCCTTCCGCCGTGAGCACAGCGGCGGCAATTTTCGTTCCTCCCACATCGGCGGCGAAAACGGTGCGCGGCATGATCCTGAGAAGGCGATTGTAATTGAAGCAGTAGCAACCGTACGGCTCGCGGATCGTCCCAGGGAGTTCCGCAACGCGGGAAGACCATCCTGAGTTGACAGTGAGAGCGGTTCGGCTTCTATTGATAGCTGGAAATGAGCGCTACGCCGCCCCAAATCGCATTAAGTCCTGATAATAATTTTCTGGCCCGGCATTTTGGCTTCAGCCGGGCGGGCACGACCCTGGGGCGGGAAGTGACTGCCGGGGTGACCACGTTTGTGACCATGTCGTACATCATCGTGGTCAATCCGGCGGTGTTGAAAGCCGCGGGCATACCGGCGCAACCCGCCATGGTCGCCACCATCGTGACCGCGATCTTCGGAACGCTGCTCATGGGCTTGTATGCCAACCGGCCGTTCGCGATCGCACCCTATATGGGAGAAAACGCGTTTATCGCTTATACGGTGGTGCAGGTGCTGGGTTATAGCTGGCAGGCGGCGCTGGCCTCAGTATTCATCGCGGGAGTGCTGTTTCTGCTGCTCACGCTGGTAAAGCTGCGGCAATGGCTGGTGGACGCGATCCCCACGGCGCTGCGGTACAGCTTCGCGGTGGGCATCGGGCTGTTTCTTACGTTCGTGGGGTTGAACGAAACCGGGATCGTGATGCTGGGCACGCAGGGAGCGCCGGTGCGAACCGGTCACGTGACCTCGGTGCCCGTGCTGGTGGCCATTTTCGGTTTTGTGTTGATGGCGGTGCTGATGATCCGCCGCTTTCCTGGGGCCATTCTGGCGGGCATTGTGACCACCGCGCTGGTGGCGTTCGCGGTGGGGGTAGCGCCCGCGCCTCATGGCTGGATCAGCTTGCCGCCAAGCCTTTCCCCCGTTCTCTTCCAGTTGGACTTGAAGGGGGCCTGGAGCTGGGGATTCTTTCCCGTGGTGCTGACCATATTTGTCATGGCGTTTGTGGACACCATGGGCACATTGATCGGAGTGTCGGCACGCGCCGGGTTCCTTGACGAACAGGGCAACCTGCCACAGATCGAACGGCCGATGATCGCGGACGCGCTCTCCACCACGTTTGTGGCGCTGGTGGGAACCACGACGTCGGGAGCTTTCATCGAATCGGCGACCGGAGTTGAGGCGGGCGGACGCACCGGCTTCACGGCGGTTGTGACCGCGGTATGCTTTGGCGGAGCGCTGTTCTTCTCCCCATTTGTGGCCGCCATCCCGCCCCAGGCGTATGGGCCGGCGCTGATCGTAGTGGGACTGCTGATGCTGGCGCCGATTACAAAAATCAAGTTCGACGACTTCACCGAACTGATTCCGGCCTTTGCCGTGGTAGCCTTGATGAGCTTCACCTACAACATCGGCGTGGGCATAACCGCCGGATTCGTGCTCTACCCGTTTTGCAAGCTGGTGGCAGGGCGCTTTCGGGAAGTGAAGCCGGGGCTGTGGGTGCTGGCGGGCTTGTCGTTGCTATTCTTTGTTTTCTATCCCTATACCTGATGGTGCGCTTCGGAATCCTTGGCTTTGGCTTACACGCGGTGAAGCGGCTGATGCCGGGCTTCGCCCAGGCGAAGAACTGCCGCGTAACCGCGCTCAGCCGTCGTAAACTGGAGGAAGCGCGCGCCTCCGCCAAACAGTTCGGCATCCCCCTGGCTTTCAGTTCCGCGGAAGAGCTGTGCAAGGCAAAAGAAGTGGATGCGGTGTTCATCGCCACACCTAATTCCTGCCACCTGGCGGACGTGCTGCTGGCGCTGCGCTGCGGCAAACCGGTGCTGGTGGAAAAGCCCATGGGCATGAACGCGGCGGAATGCAAGAAGATGGTGGAGGGGGCGCAAAAAGCCAAGCTGTTGCTAGGCGTGGCGCAGGTTTTTCGCTTTGAGCAGAGTACGGCGCGGCTGCGGGAGCGGGTGGCATCAGGCGAAGTGGGAAAGACGATCTTTGCCAGAAGCGAGTTCTCCTACCCCGGGCGCCAGCACGCGCGCAGCTGGCTGAACAAGCGCGATATCGCGGGGGGAGGCCCGATCGCCGATGTGGGGGTGCACACCATCGACGCACTGCGCTTCATCCTGCAGGATGAAGTACAGCGGGTGAGCGCGCGCACGATGGCGGACCAGGATTCCGGCGAGGTGG
>DATGIY010000039.1:0-4609 GCA_035295475.1 Terriglobales bacterium | reverse complement strand
AACAGCCGCTGCGTGTTGGTGAAGGTACCACTTTTTTCTCCCTGGCCGGCAGCAGGGAAGAGGAACACCTCAGTGCCGATCTCGTCGGGCTTCAGTTCGCCGCGCTCCACTTCCGGCGAGTCGTACCAGAAGGAGGCGGTTTCCGTCTCCACCATGTCGCGCACCACGAGCCATTTCAGCTTGGCGAGGGCCTTGCGCTCCAGTCGTCCGTTGGGAGCACCCACGGCTGGGTTTTGTCCCATGACGAATAGGCCTTCCACTTTGCCGTCCATCATTTCCAGCCAGTAACCAAAATGAGAGTGGTCGCCGGTCACCCGCGGCAGCCAGTTGAATCCCCAGTCATTGCCTTCCTGCGCCGACTCGCCATACCAGGCCTTCAGCAGGCTGATGATGTACTTATCGAAGTTCGCCCACAGTCCCACCTTGCTGCTGTGCTTGCTCACATACTGCTCGAAGCGGTGGGAGTCCGATTCAAAATACGGCATGGGCAGGTAGCCGGGCAGGATGTCATAGAGGGTGGGTATATCGGTTGAACCTTGAATGGAAGCGTGGCCGCGCAGGGCGAGAATGCCGCCGCCGGGCCTGCCGATATTCCCCAACAACATTTGCAGGATCGCCGCCGAACGAATGATCTGCACGCCATTGGAGTGTTGCGTCCAGCCCACCGCATAGCAGATGGCGGCGGTCTTGTCGGGCCCGGAAGCGCCGGCAAAGGCTTCCGCCGCCTTGAGGAACACATCTTGCGGGACACCGCAATAGCGTTCGATCATTTCCGGGGTGTAGCGGGCAAAGTGCCGTTTCATGATCTGGAATACGCAGCGCGGGTCCTGCAGGGTGGGATCGTCGCGCTGTTCGCTTTCCTTGGCCACTTCGCCGCCGCGGTCATGGCCGTGACCGCCGCCGGGGCTGCCGCGCAGGGCGTGTCCACCGGCGGAACCGGCGTGCGTGGCCGACTCGTCCGCTCCCTTCACGTCGGAGCCGGCATAAAGCCAGGTTGCGGGACTGTACTCCTTGGACTCAGGATCAAAACCGGAAAAGAGTCCTCCCAGATCCTCGGTGTCCTGAAATTTATCGTTGATGATGGTGGGCGCGTTGGTGTAATGGGTCACATACTCGCGGAAGTATTTGTCGTTCTGCAGGACGTAATTGATGATTCCGCCCAGAAACAGAATGTCGGTGCCGGCGCGCAAGGGCACCCAGATATCCGCCATGGCGGAAGTGCGCGTGAAGCGCGGATCCACGTGGATGATCTTGGCCCCACGCTCGCGCGCTTCGATCACCCACTGAAAGCCGACCGGGTGATTTTCCGCCATGGAAGATCCCATGATGAGGATGGCATCGGCGTTACTGAGATCCTGCTGCGCGGTAGTGGCTCCGCCGCGTCCAAAAGAGGTGCCCAGACCGGGCACCGTGGAGCTGTGTCATATTCGCGCCTGATTGCTGATGCACACCATGCCCAGGCCGCCGCTGAACAGCTTCTTGATTAAATAATTTTCCTCGTTATCGAGAGTGGCGCCGCCAAGGTGACAAATTGCCTGGGTGTGCGCCACCACCTCGCCGTCTTTTTTCTCGATGAAGGTGCGCTCGCGGCTTTCCCACACCCGCTCGGCCACCATGTCCATGGCGGTCTCCAGGTCCAACTCCTGCCACTGGCGCGAGTAAGGAGCGCGATAACGCACCTTGGTCAGCCGTCCGGGGTGAGTGTGCAGCTCAAACGTGTTCGCACCCTTGGGACAAAGGTGTCCGCGGGAAATGGGCGAATCCGGATCGCCCTCTACCGAAATCATCTTGCCATCTTTGTGGAAGATGAGCTGGCCGCAACCCACGCCGCAGTAGGGACAGATAGAGCGCGTCACCTGCGCTTCCTGAGTCTTGGGCAGAAGATTGCGCGTATGTCCTGACCAGGCTTCCGGGCCGGTTCCGTCGCCTCCGGTGCGAATCTGTTTCACTACCGGCCAACGGTCGAGTAGATTCTTCAGCATGAAATCCCCCACAACTATGAAAGCGCTACGTTCTTAAAGAACCCATGCCGGCGGAGTAGGTTGCCACGCAATTTCACACTTTCAGCTCGCGCGCTTGGGGGCAGGAAGCGTCGGGGTTGGCCGACAAAGGAAGGAGTTATATTAAGCTCAGACAACTACAGGGAGCGGGTGGCCGAGTGGCCACCCGCACGAGCGCTAGGCTCCGGCCAGTGTGAAATTCACCGTGATGGTGGTGTCAATTTCGACCGGCTGTCCGTTCAGCATGTAGGGCTTGTAGCGCCACTGCTTCACCGCGCTGATCGCCGCTCCCGACAACATGGGATGGCCGCTGACGACCTGCAGATTTTTCACTGCGCCATCTTTGCCGATTAAAGCGTGGAGGACGACCGTCCCCTGTATATGGGCCTGTTTCGCCAGAGGCGGATACTGGGGTTCGACCTTATGGGTCAGCAATCCTTCCGACACGCCCTGGGAGACGCGTACGCGTTTCAACTCAACCTTGGGAACAGCGACAGGAGAGTTGAGCACACCTCCCAATACGCCTCCCACCTGGCCACCGGCTACACCGCCAGGGACACCACCCACCACGCCACCAACCGCGGCCGGGGCATTGGAGGGCGGAGCCGCCGAAGCCACTTCCTGGGTTTTGACGATCTGCTTAGGAATCTTGGTGGGCGTGCGCAGTTCGTTGGGGTTCAGCTCCTGCTTGACCACTGGTTGCGGCCGCGCTGCTGCCGGAGCCGCGGCCGGAGGGGGCGGAGGCGGCGGAGGAGGCGGAGCCACCAATTCGGTCATCAGCTGATGCGTGGGTAACGCCTCCACAAATATCAAGGGAATCAGTACCAGAAACGACACGATCACGGCCTGGATTACGAAGGATACCGCGGTCGCCTTGCCGCGATTCGTCTTGAACCTGTTGGTCGATTCGATAAGGCTGTCCTCAAACACCGGCCAATCTCCTTTCGGGGGTTGCAAATTGCCCGCGGCGCCGGCTGGAACTGGTATTCCGCAGCGGTCAAGTCACAGACCGTCAGCAGGCGCATAGTTCTCAGCGTTTTATGGGGCAAAACTGCTGGGGAACAGAACAGTGGATCAGCAGTTAGACGGCCCGATTGAGCCTAGCCCCAAGGCAATTTGAAACAACAGTTTTCACTCCTGCCGTAAGATGGCGATTTGCATACCCCACAACTCTTGTTTAACTATCGATTAGATTTTGCCGACTAAAGACAGGATGCATCGCAGGTTGTGCACTGGACAGCTTGGGAGAGAACAGCGCGCCCGGGTTGCCCGCCCAGTCAGGCCTGCAGAGTGCGATGGGAATCGCGGGGAGCGATAGAATCATAAGAACATATCGCAAGCTGAAAAGGGTGCGGGGAGTTGCCGCACCTGACGAGGAGCACTCATGAGCAGCGCACTGGAAACCTGCAACACACCTGCCGAGCTCACCGAAGCTGCCCGCCGGCCGCTGAGCGCAGAAGAATGCGCCCTGGTCGTGGTTGATATCCAGGAAAAGCTGCTGCCGCCCATCTTTGAAAAGGAGCGCCTGGTACGCAATTCACAGCTGCTCATCCGTCTAGCCGGCATTCTGGGCGTGCCCACGCTGCTGACCACGCAATACTGCAAGGGATTGGGCAGGGTAGTGCCGGAAATTGCTTCCTTGCTGCCCGAGGCCAAGGCCATGGACAAGGTGGAATTTTCCTGCTTCGGCAGCGAGGAATTCACCGCGGCGGTGAAAGGTTTGCCGGGCCGGCGCAACACGCTTCTGCTGTGCGGAATGGAAGCTCACATCTGCGTCATGCAGACCGCGCTGGGCGGGCTGCGGAACGGGTACCTGGTACACGTCGCCTCGGATGCGGTGAGCTCGCGGGCGGAGTGGAACTGGAAGATCGGCCTGGCGCGCATGCGGGATGCCGGCGCCGTGATTTCTTCGACAGAAATGATGATGTACGAGCTGCTGCGTTCCTCGGGCACGGCTGCCTTCAAGGAACTGCTGCCGTATCTGAAATCCTGAGAAGCCGGGAAACCCGGAGATCGGGTCGCGGCGGCCTGGGAACTTATGGCTCGAGACTTCCTGGGCTGGACTCCACCGGTTCTTCTTCCGCAGACCGCTTCACACGCACGACGGTGATTTTCGAGAACCCTTCTTCAAACGTGGGAGCGCGTAATTTGCCGGCCATGCGCTGCATCACGTCTTCGGGCACGACGCGGTTGCGGCGCCGGTTGCGCTCCATGCAGACCTCGGTGGGCACATCGAAGAAGACCGCCTGCACTTCGTAGCCGAAATCGTGCGCCATCTTGATCCAACCGCGCCGGTCGTGGGGAGAAAGATTGGTAGCGTCCACATAATTGAGCGGCATGCGGGCTACGAGGCGGGCGCGCAGGAGCGTGCGCAAGGTGGAAAACACCAGGTCCTGAAAGCGCTGCTCGGTGACGTCATCAAACAGCATAGAGCGGATTACATCACTGGACAGCGGCACCGCGTTCCGGCGGCGGAACCAGGTGCTCTTGCCGGAACCGGGCAGGCCGATAGCTAATATGACGACCCCTTTCGTACGCCGCGGATGCGCGGTTGGGGCAACGACCGGTTCGGGCTGTCGACGGGCGGATGGCTCAGCCTGGGCGGCGGG
>DATGIY010000038.1:0-4504 GCA_035295475.1 Terriglobales bacterium | reverse complement strand
AGGGATTTGTAGTACGGGCCGTGGACAACTCCAATATCGTCCCCCACCGCCTGGTCGAAAAGCTGGTTGGCTTGGCGCGCGCTCAGGGAATTCCCGTGCAGTACGGCGTGACTGGCGGCGGCAACGATGGCGCTGCCTTCCTGCGTTACGGTTCCACCGACGTCGCGCTGGGATGGCCGCTGCGCTACTCACATTCTCCCGGTGAAGTCGTGGACACGCGCGATGTGGACGCGCTGGCTCGGATCGTAGCCGCCATAGGCAAGCAATGGTGAGTGGATCGCTAGCCGCGTCGGCATCCCCGAATCACCTGGCTTGAGAATCCCGCCGTTACCAGACGTGGCAGGCGTTCTCCCGCACCATGGGCTGCCCGGCGTGGCAGTGGAACGCCTGCTCGAACTCCGGCATGTTCGACACCACTCCGTTAACCCGGTACTGGCCGGGAGAGTGCGGATCCGTCTTGGCCCGCAGCAGCGACATCTGCGGCGTGACGTTCTGGCACCAGATCTGGCCGTAGGAGATAAAGAAGCGCTGCTCCGGGGTAAAGCCATCGATCGGCGGCACGTTTTTGCCGTCCAGTTTGTCTTTTAGCGCCTTCAGCGCCAGGCGAACCCCGCCATTGTCCGCCGTATTCTCTCCCAAGGTGAGATGGCCGTTGACATGCACATCGTCCACCGCTACGAACCCGCTATATTCGTTGGCAATGCATTCCGTGCGCTTGCGGAATTCGGCTTCGTCGGCGGCAGTCCACCAGTTATTCAGGTTGCCTTCGCCGTCGAAGCGGCTGCCCTGATCGTCGAAGCCGTGGGTCAGTTCATGTCCGATCACGGAGCCGGCCCCACCGAAATTGACGGCATCATCCTTGCGGTTGTCGTAAAACGGAGGCTGCAGAATGCCGGCGGGAAAATTGATGTTGTTTTGCGAGGGATTATAGTATGCGTTCACGGTGGGCGGCGTCATTCCCCATTCCTGCTTGTCGACAGGCTTACCGATTTTCTGCGTACGCCGGTTGAATTCGAAGTTTTCGGCCCGCAACGTGTCCCCCACGAAATCTCCGCGCTCGATGTCCAGTTTGCTATAGTCGCGCCACTTATCCGGATAGCCGATCTTGTTCTCCACCATGCTCAGCTTCTTGAGGGCCTGTTCCTTTGTGGTCTGTGTCATCCAGGGCAACTGGCGCAGGTCTTTGCCCATTTCGGTTTCAATGGCCTTCACCATCTGCAAGGTGCGGGTCTTGCCTTCCACCCCGAAAGTCTCGTCCACGTAGGGCTGGCCCAGAGCTTCGCCCAGTTCAGCGTCGGTCAGGCGTACGCAGCGCTTCCAGCGCGCCTGCTCTTCCTTCTGGCCACCCAGATACTGCTGGTAAAAGCGGAAGTTCTCCTGGTCGAAGACATCAGATAGCAAAGGCGCCATGCTGTGCACCACGTGCCAGCGCAGGTAAGTCTTCCAATCCGGCAGGGGCACCGACGCGAGCTCGGCGTTGACCTGCCGGAAGAAGTCGGGATTGCTGACGTTCAGGGAAGTGAATGAGGGCGCATCCACGCCGGCAAAAAACACGGAAAAATCGAAGTTGGGCGCCATCTGCTGCAATTGCTGCAGGGTCATCTTGTGGTCAATGTTGTGGGGATTGCGTCGCGCCACCCGGTCCATGGAGGCTTTGGCCAGGTCGGTTTCGATCTTCATCACGGTTTTCGCTTCCGCCGCCGCGGTGGCTGGTTTGTCTCCCAGCAGCTGAAACATGTTCTGCACGTGCTGGAGGTACTTGTCGCGGGTTTCCACCGATTTGGGGTCATCCTTTAGATAGTAGTCGCGATCGGGGAGTCCCAGGCCGCCTTGATCCACGTTGGCAATCGTCTCGGCCGCATTGTGCAGATCGGGGCGAGGATAGAACCCAAACAGAGCCTGTACGCGCAATGTTTGCAAGTGGGCCACCGTGTTCATCAGGTCCTTATTTGTCTTTATGCCGGCGATACGCCGTCGTTCGGGCCCCAAGGGCTGTGCCCCCAGGGCATTAGCTTTGGCCTCGTCCATGCAAGAAGCGTAATAATCTCCGATTTTCTGCATGACAGCATCGCGTTTTGGGTCGGGCAGGGCGGCCTTTTCCAAAATCTGCCGCAGAATGGCCCGGTTCCGTTCCTGCAATTCGTTGAAGCGGCCCCAGATCCCTTCATCCGGAGGTATGGGATTCTTTGCCATCCACCCGCCGCAAGCATAGCGATAGAAATTCACGCAGGGATCGACGGTCCTGTCCATGGCGGAAAGATCGAAACTCGGGACGCGGGGCGGCGCGGCCGGCGTCGGGGGCGCCGTCGGAGGCTGCGCTGTTTGCTGCGCGATGGCCGCGGACAATAGCAAATTCAGAATAAATATCAGGCAAGCTGGAAGCATCAATTTGTGCATCGTGTCTCCGGAATAGCGGGGCGAAAAACCGTATAATCTACCTCTTGGCCGCTGTGTACACGGCACCACAGCAGGCGAGGGGAAACTACGCTGTTTTCCTTCGGAGTAAAAGCAACAAATCGCCGGCCGGCAGCTTCCTATTCAGTGAGAGCGCGTAGCCGAGCAGTATATCGCGTCACGATACTAACTCCGGAAGCCATCATGCGCGCGAGCAGGGAACGTAAGGTCGTTCTTTGTATCGACGATAATCGCCGCGGTCTCGCCATTCGTAAGGTGTTCCAGGAAGCTTCGGGGTACGAGGCCCTGGCAGCGGAGTGCGCCGCAGATGCACTAGAGCTGCTTAGGAAACAAAAGGTGGACGCCGTGCTTCTCGATTTTCGTATGCCCGACATGTGTGGGACGGATTTGGCTGCCAGGATTCGCCACGCCTTTCCCCATTTGCCTATCGTGATGCTGTCCGGGTACTTACATGAGATCCCGTCCGACAGTTCGAGGGTTGTTGATCGCCTCCTCCACAAAGGAGATCCCGCGGCCAAGCTGCTGGAGACTCTCCGGGAACTGACCGGCGAGACTGCCAGTTCAGGCTAGCCGTCAGAACGACGAAATACGCCCATCCCATTGACTGACACCACTTTAGGGCAGGGTCCGGGATGGTCTGTTGGCCTCGGGAACGCCTCTTTTCTCCTGTAAGCGGGTGCGGATCATTGGTATAGTTAACGTGAATCAGGCGGAAATGCCGGCCACTGCCGCCCCTCGCCGCCCTTGCTATCAATCTGGAGAACAGTTTGAGCTACTGGATGCGCCACTTTAGGATTTTGTGCCTCGCCGCGATTGTGTTGGCGAGTGTGGGCGCACAGGCGGCCAGCAACTTCACATCCCAGGAGCGCCTCGGGTACACCGTCGGCGACCAGTGGGAACCTGCTATCAGCGCCGATGGGTACGGGCATGTCTACCTGCTTTATCCGCAGTACGGGTTAATGCCCGGATGCGCTACCTGCCCCAGCCCCGGTATGGTTCTGCAGATAAGCAATGACCGTGGTGCGAACTGGTCGGTTCCGCGCACCATCGCCCCGGCGGGCGATGGCCAATACGATCCCCAAATTGCCGTGGATCCCCTGGACCGGAAAACGGTTTACGCTTCCTGGCTGCAGAACTCCAAAAGCAGCACCGTGGTATTAGCCAAGTCCACCGATTTTGGCCAGACCTGGTCGATCGTGGTAGCCAACCGCATTGGCAAAGGCGTGGACAAGGATGTGCTGGCCGTCCGCGGCAACGATGTTTATGTGGCTTACAGCCAAGAGCGCCGGCTTTGGGTCTCGGTTTCGCACGATGGCGGCCAGAGCTTTTCCGCGATCAATCTGAACAGTAATCCCAAGGTGCGATGGGCTGCCGCCAGCGGCGCAACCATCGATCCCGCGGGCAATATATATTTCGCCTGGGCAGGCTACCGCCAACCGGAAGGCGTCAACGGTCCGGTTAACCTCTACATAAGCAAGTCCAGCGACAGCGGAGGCAGCTGGCAAACCACGTTGCTGGATTCCTCCGCCGCCTCTCCTGGTTGTCCAGACCACCAATGTGCCTGGGCGTTCCTGGGCGCGCAGATGACGTTGGCTTCTGATGCCGGCGGCACTCTATATGCGCTGTGGAACGCGGGGCGTACGGCGGGCGAGGCGCAGCGGATCTACTTCGCGTCGTCTACCACCGCGGGCGCATCCTGGTCCGCCAGGCAGGATGTCTCCGCCGGCGCTGCCGGCGTGGAGCACGCTTTTCCTGCCATCGTGGCTGGGGCCCCGGGCGACGTGCGCATCGCCTGGATGGATACTCGCAACAGTCCGTACTGGAACACCTTTTATCGTAGTTCTACGAACGGGGGCGCCTCATGGTCGGCCGAAACGCGCCTTTCTTCCTTCGTCGCGGGCTACAGCTACATCTTTTCTGCCGGCTTCAATTTTCCTTTCGGCGATTATTTCCAGATCGCGATCGATGATCTCAGCCACACTCAGGCGGTCTGGGGAGAAGGCTTCAACTGGAGTTCGCCCGGCTCTATCTGGTACGTGCGCGGCCGATAATTCCGACTCCTGCGCAGACCAAGTTACGGCTCATCCTT
>DATGIY010000037.1:0-2940 GCA_035295475.1 Terriglobales bacterium | reverse complement strand
GGGGTTGTGCCTCCACCTCCGAGCGTAGGTGGCACCGCGCTTAACGCCGGCAGCGCCGGTGGCACAGGAAAGAACGGCAGCGGAGCCCTTGCCGCTTTGGGCCCTGCCCCGGTGCCGGCTCCTGCTTCAGGTGGTAATGCGGCCGGATCGGGCGTGGTGATGTCGATGGCTCCGGGAACGAAGGTGGGAATGCCAGGTAATGCTGCCGGTGGTGCTCTGGCCATGTCTCGCACTGGCGGCGGGCGCCCCGGTCTGGGCGGTGAAGGCAACGGCGCCGGATTCGGCAAAGGCACCGGCGGCGGTAGCGGTAAGTACGGCGAGGGATCAGGCGCCGCCGATACCGGCACCGGCTTTGGCGCCAAGCTGGATGCTAAAGGTGGAATTTCCAGTGCTCCTGGACGCGGTGGCGCCGGGAGCGGTGGGGGTTCCACCGGCATGGCGGGTGTTTCCATCCGCGGCGGCGTGGTGAATCTTCCCAGCTTTGCCGTGGGCGGTGATCCACCCAGCATTCCCGGCCATACCCCCAGCGAACGCAAGCTGGGTCGGCCGGATATCACCGTGATCGCCACTCCCAGTTCCGGCGGCGCTCTCAACCTTTACGGCGCGCTCAAAGGAGACAAGGTTTACACCATTTACATCGATACCCACCAGGGGGTGGCCGTACTGCAATTCTCCAATCCCACCGCCCGCAATTCGGGCTTCGACGAAGACTTAACGGCTCCTGAGGCGATTCGTACCGACCTGCCGCCGAGCCTGAAAAAGGTCCGTCTCATCGTCTCCTGCACCATGGACCGCGCCGGCATCTTGCGCAACCTGAAGGTCCTGCAAGGTCCCTCGCCCGCAGCCGCCAACCGTGTGCTGCTGGCGCTCTCCAAATGGCGCTTCCGGCCCGTGCTGCGCGGTAACGACCCGATTCCTGTGGACGCCATCTTGGGCTTCAACGTGGATACACGCTGAGAAACTAACCCTCGAAGGCTGACGACTACGTGGGACGGCCGCCCCTCGGCCGTCCGGGCGACCGCAGCTCGCCTGGCTTTTCTCGATCGGTCTCTCCGCTCAATAGGATGACGTCAGAGCTTTTGTCCGGGCAAAGATGATTGCCTGTTGGTCGTCGTAAATGACCTTCCACTGCGGCAGTTCTTTGAGGGCATTGGCCAGGGCCCAATCCGGCGGCGCCAGTACCCAATTTACCTTCTGCTTCTCTAGCAGCGCCTGCCATCCTGGCTGGATGTCTTTCATTTTGATGTAATCGCGCACGAACGCTTCGCCATAGAAATCGTGGCGATCGTCCATAAAGACCTTGCATCCCGGCCCCAGCCGGTAAATGAGATACCCGCCCCAGTAGTCGGGATTGAAAACCTGGGCATGGATATCCTGCGTGGCAAGAAAATCCACTGCCCTGACCGGGAACCGTTTGCTGTCAAAATGTGCGCTCATCACCTGTCGTCCATTCAGGCGCCCGCTGTTCCAGCACACAACCAGCGTAATCGCCACCGCGACCAAGGGAAGCAAATGGCCCTTGAGCCCTAGTTCCATGTCGGCCATGCGCGTGGCGAAGTTCTTCCAGCGTAAGAGCAGACTGCGGGCACGCGAAGCCAGCTGTTCGTCAGCGGCTCCGTTTTCCACCGCTCCCGCCAGCAGCGAAGTCGTGGTCAGGGCCAGCAGAATCGACGCTATAGGAATATTCCTGGCGGCGTAGAGGCCCATATACACGCTGAAAAGAATGACCAGCAGCTCGCTGGCACGCAGACGGGAGCGCCTAACCGCCAGTCCGATCAGGCTGAACAGCAACAGTGCTGCGAAGAATTTCTCCGCCGCACCATGAAAGTTGGGCGAGAGAAACTCCTGGATATTGTTCATGTAAAAGCGATTGCCCAGGTATTCGTAAATATGAACCCACAGGTGGTACCCATAAGGGTTTACAAAGGTAGCCAGCAGACTCAGAACTCCAGCCATCCCCAACTGCCGCGCCGCAAGCTTTGCCCGCCTCCGCTCCTCCGGCAGCTTTGCCGTAAATGTTTCCCAGGCGGCGCCGACAAAATATAGGCCGATCAGCGCCAATCCCATCAGAAATCCGCCGTGTACGTTCACCCAAAAAAGCATGAGCACCGGCAACCAGTAAAGGCGGCGCGAGGAAGCGGGGTGGCCCGGTTCGGTGGCGCTTTCCAGGATTCCCCAAAAAATCAAGGTCAGGGCCCATGTCAGCAGATGGGGGCGAGCGAGAAAGTGGATGCTGGAAGCGAAAATTGCCAGCACTACCAGGAAAGCCGCCAGCAGCGGATCGCGATTTCGCCTTACGGCTATGCGGAACGAGGCGGCGAAGACTCCCGCAATCAGCAAAGCGCTGAAAAATACCACGCCATTGAGTCCCATGCGGTTGTAGATCGCAGCCGCCGCCAGGTCGTAGAGCCATTCCCAGGCAAACCATGGCCGCCCTGTCATCGTGTAAGAGAAGGAATCTTGTCGGGGAAAGGCGTGGGTCGCCAGAATCCTTTGCCCATCGCGGATGTGCCACCCGGTCCCGGCATCACCCAGCAGCTTGGTTTGCAGGCCGCCATAGGCCAAGCCCAGCAGCAGGAGCAGAAAGAAGATATCGGTGATAGAGGGCATTAGCGCCCTTAACCACGGGGGAGACGAGCGCGCGGGGTGGGGCGCGGCCTGTGGCGCTTCCGCCAGACGCGGAGATCCGCTTTGACTCCCAACCGTCATGTAATTGAGCCCGAGTGCCGGGGTGTAACTCATCTTAACCGAGCTCACTGAGCAAAGGAATTACCGTTGCAAAACTACCCACTGGACGCCTAGAAGAGAGCAAATTACTCGCAAATGTTCTTGCATGTTGCCGGATTCCGCATACACTAGCGCTACCTCTACGTCTTGCGAGAAACCAGCTCCAAACCAGTCGGGCGATTGAGACGAACCGTGTGTGCTATGGGGAACACT
>DATGIY010000036.1:0-11355 GCA_035295475.1 Terriglobales bacterium | reverse complement strand
CGCAGCGCCATCGCCTGCAGCCTCCTGCTGCGGGCAGGGCATCGCAATGTAAGTAACGTAGTGGGCGGGTTCGATGCCTGGCAGCAGGCAGGCTTGCCCTGCGTGAGCGTTGCTACCTGAGAACTCTGTTCCCCATTCTCTTCATACCGCGGGTACAAAAGCTTGAGCTATGAGATCTGAGTCCATCGCGGTGGTAGGTGGCGGGCCGGCGGGCGCTATGGCTGCGGCGCAACTGGCGGCGTCGGGCCGCGGCGTTGTCCTAGTTGACGAAAAGCTAGCCTGGGAGAAGCCGTGCGGCGGCGGGCTCACCCATAAAGCGCTGCATCGGTATTCGTTCCTTGCGCGCGCGGAGGTCGAGCGCAACTGGGTGCGCAGGTGCGAACTGGTCAGCCCCGGCGGGCACCAGGCCTGGTTCGAAATGGATAAGCAGATCGCGATCTTTTCCCGCCAGGTGCTAAATGGCTTGCTGCTTCGCCGCGCCCACGATGCCGGCGCCGAAATCGTGCGCGGACGGGTGATCGAGATTGGCGGCGCGCCGGGGGCCTGGCGCCTGCGTACACGTCACGGCGAAATTACGGCCGCTTTCGTTGTGCTCGCAGCCGGCGCCCGCAATCCCTTTCGTTTTTCTGCTCCCTTCTCTGCCGCCGACCTCATGGCCACTGCCGGCTACTACATTCCCGGGACTTCCGAGTCTATTCACATTGCCTTTCTTGCGGGCGTCGAGGGGTACATTTGGCTTTTCCCGCGCCGCGATCACTTCTCTGCCGGCATTTGCGGCAAGATGGATGGCATGCCCACAGCAGAACTTCGGCGCAAGCTGGAAATGTTTCTGGCGGAGCGCGGCTTTAGTTGGAAGGGAGCGCAATTCTACGCGCATGTGTTGCCCGCCCCGCGTGTTTCCACGCTGAAACAGCTTGCGCTCCAGGGAAACGGCTGGGCTTTGATTGGCGATGCCGCCGGGTTGGTCGATCCCATCACGGGCGAAGGCCTGTACTATGCCTTGCGTTCGGCGGAACTGCTGGCCGACGCGCTTTTGGCTGGCAAGCCCGAAACCTATTCCCTGGGGGTGAAGCAAGAACTTCTCCCCGAGCTGCAAACCGCGGCTCGTTTTGCGCAGGCTTTCTACAGCGGCAATTTCCTGGGTGGTAAGGTACTGGACCGCATGATCCAGTTCACGGCTGCCAGTCATCGAGTGCGCCAGCTGATGCGCGATGTATTCAGCGGAGCTCAGGGCTATGTTGGCCTGCGCCGCCGCGCCTATCGGACGTTCGTGTGCGCATTGCCCGAGATCATGTTCGCCACCAGCTGAGAGAGCACATTTCACCCGCCTCTGAGATCGTCGCAAATTCTCCTCTGACTCAATGTCTGTAGGTTATGCCGCGCCACGGAGGTTCTGCCGCTGCCCGACGATCAGGTCATCCAGTTGGGACTGGAAAGGAGTCAGGACCTCAGCGCCCGTAGCGGATACGGTCACCATGTCGCAATGCCGGATACCGCCCCAGTTCGGGATATACACGGCCGGCTCAACATTGAACACCATCCCTTCCTGCAGCAACTCCTCCGACTTGGGATGGAGCCGGGGGCGGGCATTGTGGGTGATAGCGGCAAAACCAACTCCATGCCCGGTGGAGTGGCTAAACTCGCTCTCGAACCCATGGGCGCCCAGAATGCTCCGGGCGGCGTGATCCACTGCCGAGGCGCGGGCGCCGGGACGGATTGCCGCCAGAGCGGCGGCTCTGGCTTCGAATACTGCCTGATAGATCTTCCTTGCCCCGTCGTTCACCATGCCCAGCGAATAGGTGCGGGTAATGTCGGTCCAATAGCCATCGGCATAGGAATTGCAGTGAACCAGCGCTAGTTCGCCATACTGCACCTTCCGGGAGCGGGAGAGGGCATAAGCACCTGATGCTTTCGCGGCGTTCGGACCGGACATGCAAAAAGCAAAACCATCGGCGCGCGCAATTCCATTTGTGCCGCTGCCTTGACTCAGGCGGCCGCGGAAAAGCGCAGCGATCTCCGTTTCGCTCAGGCCGGGACGTATCCGGGTGGCACCCCAGGTGAACGCGTGCTCTGCCAGCCGGCAGGCAGTCCGAATTCGCTCCACCTCGTGCTGCGTCTTGAGCATGGCCCAGACCGCCAGCAGGGTATCGGCTCCGACCAGCGCGGCCGAGGGCAGCGCCTCAATCAGCAACTGGACGATGGAGGCGCCGTATAGGTGCATGCCCACGTAGGAAGCAGGTTCAGTAGCGGCTCCGTGCTCATAGCCAATGCGGGCATGCGTCACCCCCATCTCTTGCGCACAGGCTTGCAGCGCCTGAAAGGCCGCCTCACTCGTGGACTGCAGTTTATCCAGGCGGCCGGGCCGAAAGGTGCGGATCTCGTCCGCCCAGCCGGTCCGTGCCAGTTCGTGCTCATCTTCGGGAACGATCAGGCAAATTTTTCCTTCGCTGGTGGCGATGGCAATGCTAGCTCCGAGCACCGGCCAATAGCCTGAAAGCAACAATACGTAATCCGGCAATGTACAGAGAATGGCATCCAGCTGCACTCGCCGCAGGCCGTGACGGATTCGGTCAATACGATCAGCATCACGCATAAAGCAGTTGTCAGACAAAAAGCCGCCAGAGTCGGCTGACTAGCTGGCGAGCTATATAGCTGACTGGCTTTCTGACCTACTTGTTGCGAGCTTAATGCTGCTCTCACCTAAGCTAGTCAGCTAATCACTCAGCCCGCTCAAACCTATTTTCTTTTACGCCACAGAACAACCCCAGCTACCGCCCCCGCCAGTGCCGCTCCAGTGACAATTCCCGCGCGCTTCATGGAACGGCTCTGCGCCCGCAACCGCGGCTCCACCAGTTCCTTTTCCGGGTAGATGCTGCGTACACCGTGAGGGCCATGCCTTTGTGCTAGGGCCAGCACTTCAGCCGTATGCAAGGCATGGCGGTCAGTTTCCTGTTCGATCTGCTCCTTGCAGCTGAACCCATCGCTCAGGATGATGCTGGAAAGGCCCGCTTTGCGCACCGCCGGGAGCAGTACCCGCTCTCCCGCTTTCATGGAGACTTCATACTTGTCTTTTTCGTAGCCGAACGAGCCGGCCATGCCGCAACAACCGGAATCCAGTTCCTGGACGTCCAACTCCATCTTCTTAAGTAGTTCCGTTTCACAATCCATGCGCATGATAGCTTTGTGATGGCAATGGCCGTGGAGGATCGCCTTCCGCTTCAACTTGGGCGGCTCATAATCGCCGGCCTTCTTCTGTAAAAATTCGCTCAGCGTGAAGGTCTGCTCCATGAGTTTGTGCGCCTGAGGCGAATCCGGGCGCAGTCCATTCAGCTCGTCGCGAAATACGGAGCAGCAACTCGGCTCCAGCACCACCATCGGCGTGCCCTGTTCGATTTCCGGACCCAGCACCTGAAAGATGCGCTCAAAGTAGGACTGGGCCATGTCGAGGAAACCATAGTCGTAGAGCGGGCGCCCACAGCAGAGATGCGGCTGGGGCACAATCACCTGATAGCCCGCCGCCTCCAGCACCTCGACCGCAGCTTTGGCGGTTTCCGGTTTGAAGTAGTTATTGAAGGTGTCGGCAAACAGAAGCACGCGCTGCCCGCCCTGGTTGCGTGGTTCCCGCTTGCGAAACCATGCTTTGAAAGTCTCGGGAGCAAAGGCGGGAATTTGCCGCTGTTGTGGCGTGCCCACCGCCAGCTTGGCGAGGTTACGCAGTACCGGCAACTGGGTAAACATGTTGGCAAAACCCGGCGCGATAGAAGCCAGCCGCGCCCATTTATCAATCCAGCCGAAAGCATAGGCGTAGCGCGGGCGCAGCCGGCCCTCCCAATAGTGAGACAGGAACTCAGCTTTGTAAGTGGCCATGTCCACATTGACCGGACAATCGCCCTTGCAGCCTTTGCAGGAGAGACACAGGTCTAAAGACTGCTTCACATTCTCATCGCGCCAGCCATTCTGGATGACGTCGCCGTGCAGCATTTCCCAAAGATGATGAGCGCGCCCGCGCGTGGAGTCCCGTTCTTCGCGCGTCACCATGAAGCTGGGACACATGGTATCGTCTTCCACCTTGCCATCCATGCGCCGGCATTTCCCGATTCCTACGCAGCGCAAGACCGCATGCGCGAAGCTCCCGCCGTCTTCCGGATACTTGAAATGCGTCTCCGGCTCCCAGGGCGAATAGTTCGCGCCCAGACGAAGGTTCTCATCGATGCGATACGGATCTACAACCTTACCCGGATTCATCTTCCAATCCGGGTCCCAGATTGACTTGAATTCACGAAAAGCCTCAATGAGTTCGGGGCCAAACATCTTGTAGAGGAATTCGGCGCGCGACTGTCCGTCACCGTGCTCGCCGGAGAGCGATCCCCCGTAGCGCACGACCAGGTCGGTGGCCTCCTCCATAAAGGAGCGCCACTTCTTGATTCCTTCCGCGGTGTAGAGGTCGAAATCCACGCGGCAATGTATGCAGCCCTGCCCGAAATGCCCGTACAACGCCGGGTTATAGCTGTACTTATCGTAGAGCTGCCGCAGTTCCCGCAGATAGGATCCGACCTTTTCCGGGGCTACCGCCGAGTCTTCCCACCCCGGCCAGGAGTCCGGTTCCCCGGGCACAAAGGCCGTTGCCCCCAGGCCCGACTCGCGGATGTCCCAGATATGTTGCTGTTCCTGCTTATCAACGAACAGCTTCATGCTGGGAGGATTGGAGCGCTTCTTCAAGTCGTCCATCAGCTTGTGCGCTTGCTCGATGGCCTCCGCTTGCGTGTCGTAGCCGATTTCCACCATCAGCCACCCCTTGCCTTCGGGCAGCATGGGAAGATACTTGCGGTGAGGTCCGCCTTTCTTCTGCACATTTTCGATGAGCCGGTCGTCCAACCCTTCCAGCGCGATGGGCGAGTACTTCAGCACTTCGGGAACGTCGTCGCCGGCCTGAAAAACGTCCGGATAGCCAAGCAACAGCACAACCCGCTCAGGGTGGTTGTAGATGAGCTTGACCTTGGCTTTCAGAATCGTGATACAGGTGCTCTCGCTCCCAACCAGGGCTCGGGCAAGATTGATGCGGCCGTTCTGGTCGGGAATGAGTTGATCCAGGTTGTAACCTGAGACACGGCGGATAATTTTGGGAAAATTCTTCTCGATCAGCGGCTGATAGCGGTTGCGCAAGGACATCAGCTTGCTGTAGATCTCGCCTTCGCGGCCGGGCCGGCGCATGCGGTCCTGCCATTCGCTTTCGGTAAGCCACCCGACGTTCATGCGGGTGCCGTCGTAGAGCAGGATTTCGAGCTCTTCCGTGTTGTTGACCGCCGGGCCGTTCATCTGCGCGTGGGCGCCGCAGGAATTGTTGCCCAGCATGCCGCCGAACACGCAACGGCTGTGCGTAGCCGGCTGCGGCCCCCAAGTCAGCTTGTGTGGCCGGGCCGCTTTAACCAGGGCATCGCAGATGGTTCCCGGCTCAACTCGCGCGTACTCTTCGGCCGGATTCAGCTCCAGAATGTGGTTCAGGTACTTGGAAAAATCGATTACGATGCCGACATTGCAGCACTGGCCGGCGAGGCTGGTTCCACCGCCGCGAGAAAGCACCGGGGCGCCAAATTGGCGGCAGGCCTCCATGGCGCGCACCACGTCCTGCACACTCCTGGGGATGACCACTCCGATGGGCACCTGGCGGTAGTTGGAGGCATCCACGGCGTACATGCCGCGTGTGCCCGCATCGAAGCGCACTTCGCCCTCTACGTTCTTGCGCAGCTCGGCTTCGAGCGCCGGCACGTCCACCGCCGCGGCCGAGCGCCAGTCCCGGGGGCGCATCTCGATGGGTTTTCTCAACTCCTCTTCTGAAACAACGGGATTACGACTGGCTGACATTGGCTCTCCCTAGGCAGCAAAGCGTTGCGCGTCCGCCGGCTTAAATTCGAAGCCCACACCCGGACATGACAAATCAGGGCGGAGCTCGCCGTTGACAAGTTCCGGCAGGTTAGCGAAGAACATGCGCTCGATGCGCACATGATCGTGAAAATACTCCAGGTTCTTGAAGGGGCTCACGGCACAAGCCACGTGAGTGTGCAGCGCCGGCGCCGTGTGAGCGGAAAGAGGCACATTGTGCGCCTGACAGAGCGCGGCCACCTGCAGAAATCCAGTCACGCCGCCGCAACGGGTGACATCGGCCTGCAGCACATCCACGGCGCCAGCCTCCAGCAGGCGACGGAAATAGAAAATATCGTAGCCATATTCTCCGGCCGCGATCTCCATCATGGCGGGAGCGCGATTGCGGATCAGGCGCAGGCCTTCCACATCGTCGGACGAGACCGGCTCTTCGAACCAGAAGACACCGAAGGCAATAAACGACTCTGCCTGGTAGAGCGCCTGCTTGCGGCTATACCCGCCGTTCGCATCCACAAACAGCTCCGGTTCGTGGCCGATGGCTTCTCGCGCCACCCGCACTCGCTCGATGTCGCGCTTGGCGTCGCGCCCAATCTTCATCTTTACTCGAGGAATTCCCTGCTCCACCCAACCGGCAAGTTGTTCCGCCAGCTGCCGATCGGAATAGGACGTAAATCCACCGCTGCCGTAGACCGGCGCGCCCGCGCGTACCTGGCCGAGCAAGGTAACCAGCGGCAGGCCTAAGAGCCGCGCCTTCAGGTCCCACAAGGCGCAATCCACAGCCGAAATGGCATTGGAGCAGATTCCCGGCCGGCCCAAGTTGCGGATGCGCCGCCACATGGCCATGTATGTGTTGGTGACCGCCATGGCGTCGCTGCCTTTGACTACTTCCGACAGCGTGCCGTGAATCAGTTTGGCGGCAGAACCGTCAGCGTAGGTGTATCCCAGCCCGGTTTGACCCCCAGCATGGACCTGCACCAGCACCATGGTGGTTTTATCCCACTGCAGCGTACCATCCGATTCCGGCGAGTCGGTGGGCACAGTGAAAGTGGACACATCTATGCGTTCAATTGGCGGGTTGGCGGAGAACTTCCTCATGTGGGATGGGTGCGGCTCGCAATCGCCTATCGGGTGCTCGCACCTAGTTTCTACAGATGTCATTGTCCGACGCAGAGGTTAGCTCGCTGCCATGCAGGTTTCTGAGTCTGGAGCACTGGTTCAGCCTACAAGCTGGATTGCAAGATTCAGCTGCTCCCGCTATTTCGCTCTGCATCTTTCGCTTACGACGGGCAAACGGCACATTGCCGAGGCCGCATCGTACTAAACGTCTACGCATTACCGAATGCCTTCATACCCGTACGTCTAGAGAAAAAAGGGAGATTGTGATGACCGCGTCAGATGTGCTCGTGGAATGTTTGATTGATTGGGGAGTAGAAGTTGTTTTTGGGTTGCCGGGCGACGGCATTAACGGAGTGATGGAAGCCCTGCGCACGCATCGCGAAAAAATTCGCTTTTTGCAGGTGCGTCATGAAGAAACCGCAGCGTTCATGGCCTGTGGGTACGCCAAGTACACGGGCAAGCTGGGCGTGTGCCTGGCCACCTCCGGCCCGGGCGCCATTCACCTGCTCAATGGCCTCTACGATGCCCGTCTCGATGGTCAACCTGTGCTCGCCATCACCGGCATGCAGTATCACGACCTGATCGGCACCCTCACACAGCAGGATGTGGAAACCGACAAGCTGTTTATGGACGTCTGCGTGTACAACGAACGAATCATGGGGCCGACCCACGTGCAGAACGTCATGGACCTTGCCTGCCGCACGGCGCTGGCTTACCACGGTGTGGCTCACATCACCATCCCTGTCGATTTTCAGGACGCCAAGGTGCACGACTGGGATCGATCGAAGAGGAACCTAGCCAACTTCACCAACGCGGTTCGCACCCAGAGCTACAAGGTACCCGCGGATAACGAATTGCAGCGGGCTGCCGAGATCCTCAACCAGGGCAAGAAGGTCGCCATCCTTGCCGGCCGGGGAGCGTTGCGTTGTGGCGATCAAGTGGAGCAGGTCGCCGAGTTATTAGCTGCTCCTGTCGCCAAGCCGCTGCTGGGCAAGTCAGTCCTGCCCGATGACAGCCCTTACACCACCGGTCCCGTGGGCCTGCTCGGCACAGCACCCTCGCAGGAAATCATGGAGGATTGCGACACCTTATTCATGATCGGCACTTCGTTTCCTTATCTCGAGTTCCTGCCCAAGCCTGGCCAGGCCAAAGGGGTACAGATCGACCTGGATGCGAAACGCATATCGCTACGCTACCCGGTGGATGTGGGCCTGGTGGGAGACAGCAAAACCGTGCTCCAGCACCTGATTCCTCTTTTGAAACGAAAAGAAGACCGCGGTTTTCTCAAAATGGCGCAAGCCGGCATGAAGGACTGGTGGGAGCGCATGGAAAAGGAAGCCACGCGCATGGACAAGCCTATGAAGCCGCAGGTCCCGGCCTGGGAACTCGGCAAGCGTCTGCGCGACGATGCCATCGTGAGCTGCGACAGCGGCACCATCGCCACCTGGTGGGCGCGGCACATACCCGCTCGGAAGGGCCAGATGCACAGCCTCTCCGGCACCCTCGCCACCATGGCTCCCGGCCTGCCTTATACCTTGGCCGCGCAGGTCGCCTACCCCGACCGGCAATGTATCGCTTTCGTGGGAGATGGCGGATTCTCCATGCTGATGGCGGACTTTGTCACCGCCGTGAAATACAAGCTGCCCATCAAAGTCGTGATCATCAAGAACGACACGCTTGGACAGATCAAGTGGGAGCAGATGGTGTTCCTGGGCAATCCGGAGTACGGCGTCCAGTTGCACCCGATTGATTTCGCCGCTTTTGCCCATGCCTGCGGCGGAGTTGGGTTCACCGTAGATGATCCCAAGGAGTGCGGCGACACCATCGATCAATTCCTGAACGCGCCGGGACCGGCGATCTTGCAGGCGGTCGTCGATCCGCTGGAACCTCCCATGCCGGGCAAGATCAAGGCGGAACAGGCGCTGCACTTTGCCGAGTCGCTGGCCCGGGGCGAGCCCAACCGCAAGAAGATCGCGCTCACCGTGGCCTCGGATAAGGTGCGGGAGATGGTTTAGGGGCAGTCGACGGTCTACGGCTGACGGTTGCCGGCTGACCGTCGACGGGACTTAGAGATCGGCTATCGGCTCTGGGCCCTCGGGTCGTTGATCGTTAATAATCAGCTCGTGTTGCCGTGGAAGCTTCAGCCCGGGGACTGCTTGCGAAAATATTGGAGTCTTTAACGCAGTGGCACTGTCAACGGTCCGCCGTAGACCGTCAGCCGTCGACCCAAAGAGGAGATTATGGCTAAGCGTGAAGTTGTCGTCATCACCGGCGCCTCCGCGGGCGTGGGCCGAGCCACTGTGCGGGAATTCGCCCGCCATGGCGCTGATATCGGGTTGATCGCGCGCGGCCGTGATGGACTGGAAGGTGCGCGGCACGAGGTCGAGGACGCTGGCGGCAAAGCTCTGGTTCTGCCCACCGATGTGGCTGATCCTCAGCAGGTGGAGAAAGCCGCGGCACTCGTCGAAGAAAAGCTCGGGCCCATTGATATTTGGGTCAATGATGCCATGACCTCCGTCTTCTCCCCCGTCAAGCAGATGACGGCGGAGGAATTCAAGCGGGTCACCGAGGTTACCTATCTCGGCTATGTCTATGGCACGCTTACCGCTCTGAAACGCATGCTGCCGCGCGACCGCGGCACGATCGTGCACGTAGGCTCGGCTCTGGCCTATCGCGGCATCCCGCTGCAGGCCGCTTATTGTGCCTCCAAGCACGCTGTGCTGGGATTCCATGCCTCGCTCCGCACCGAACTCCTGCACGACAAAAGCAAAGTACGCGTAACCATGGTGCAGATGCCGGCGCTGAACACGCCTCAGTTTGGCTGGGTAAAAAGCCGTCTGCCCCGCAAGGCACAGCCGGTGCCACCTATATTCCAACCGGAGGTTGCCGCGCGCGCTATCTACTATGCCGCCCATCACCCGCAAAGACGCGAGTATTACGTCGGGCACTCCACAGTGCAGGCCATTGTCGGTAACAAAATCGCCCCCAGCTTGCTGGACCGCTACCTGGCTCGCACCGGCTATGACTCGCAGCAGCATGACGGGCGAGACAATCCCCACCGTCCCGACAATCTTTGGGAGCCCGTAGCCGGCGATCACGGAGCCCATGGGACCTTCGACCAGCGTGCCCGGGGTTACAGCCTGGAGTGGTGGCTGGCTTCGCACCGCGTTCTGCTTGGCCTGCTCGGGTTGGCCGGAGCGGCCGGCGCAGTCTATGCAGGGCTGCATAGCCGCAGGCTGGATGCCATCTACGAGATCCTGGAAGACTGGCTGCCGCGCGCTGCCTGAGTGGCTGAAGCCCACGCGAGACTGGCGCTTTAACTTCCCTTCCTGAGCTCATACGGGCAAGCTTTTCCCTGCATCCGTTCCATGGTCACCCCCTACCTCCGTAATGGCGCCAAGGGCCCTCCCCCCCAAGTATCCTTAGGCCTGGCATAGCTCTTTATTTGAGGAGTCAACCATGCGCAGACGCTCATTGGCGATTCTGGCACTTATCGCTGCTCTGGGATTGCTCGCTCCCGCAGCGATGGCCGACCACGACGGCGACAGGGATCACGGCAACCCTCACCGGCACTTCAGGGACGACGACCATGGCCGGCACGGCGACCGTGACGACGACCGCGACGGCGATCGTTGGGAGCGTCGTGGCCGCTACGAATACCATAGTTTTGACCGGGACGCCCGTCCTCCCGGATGGGTCAGAGGCAGAAAAGTCGGCTGGGGCTATTGCGGGCTGCCTCCAGGCCAAGCCAGAAAGTATGGCTGCTGGTCTTACGTCCATGAAGGCCGCCGTTACTACTATTACCGGGACGATGACGATCGCATCATCGTTCGCCGGCCCATCATCCGTATCCAGGCTGGCGTGGATATTGTGCAATAAGCTTCCGCGGAATTAGCCCAGCAGGTTGCGCGCTTCGGGCTCCAGCACGGAGCGCGCGCCTTGCCCCCCAAAATTGGCTGGAGTCTCACTCTGCCTTAACAAAGTTGCTGAGCGCCCTACCGGAAATGGGGTTAGAATCGGCAAAACGGTAAGGAGGAACGGCCATGTCCTCTCATTCCTCTACCTCCCAGAAAAACCCAGATAAGCTTTCTGAAGCTCTCAACCTGGAAAACAGAATCCGCGCTCGCGCCTACGAGTTATATCTCGAGCGTGGTCAGGCGGAAGGCGGCGCCTTGACTGATTGGCTGCGAGCGGAAGCGGAAATAACCGGAAAAAAGGCTAAGAGAACGGCGGCCTGAGCAGTCCCAGAGGGATTTAAACAAAGCGCCCGGCCCCCGCCGTCGGGAGACGGCAAATGTGGGGTTTCTAGGTTTGCTGAAGGGGCCGGGTGTTCTCGTCAGAGGGTTTTCTACGCCTCCG